>JBCBCD010000288.1:6402-7807 GCA_038530915.1 Bacteroidota bacterium | reverse complement strand
TATTGAGGCAAAAGATTCCATCAAAATCGAAAGATTATTCTTTTAGTTTTACTTACTTCAGAATAAGCAGCGTCTCATTTTAGGCGACTTTGTTAACAAATAAACGACAGTGATAATGACTCCGATCAAATTTAGAAAACCGCTGTTTTTTTCAGTGGTATTACTAGCTGTAGTAGCCGCAGCCGCTTACCTGCCAAAAGCGGATAGTGCACAAAAAGATGCAATTTTAATGAGAACGATTGTTCAGTTTATGAGTCAATTGCATTATGAACCACAAAATATCAATGATGACTTTTCTGAAAAGTTTTTTGACGATTATCTAGAAAGTATCGATGGTTTAAAACGCTATCTAACGGAATCCGATGTTGAAACTTTAAGTGCATACAAATATGAACTGGATGATCAGGTAAGAAATATGGATTATACTTTCTTTGACGAATCATTAGAAGTTTTGGATGCAGCCTTGAAGAAAACTCAAGGGATGTATAGAGAAGTTCTTGCTCAACCATTTGATTTTATAATCAATGAAGAAATTGAGTTTGATCCTGATAAAAGAAAGTATTCTAAAAACGATAAAGAGCTCAAAGACCTATGGCGCCGTACTTTGAAGTACGAAACCATGGTACGTTTAAATAGAAAGCTAAAAGCTCAGGAAGAAGAAGATCAAGGAGAAGAAAAAGAGGTGAAAACTTTTGATGAGCTAGAACAGGAATCTCGTGAGGATGTGTTGAAGGTTTTTGATTCTGTTTATGGGACAATGTTTAAGTTGAAGAGAGAAAATAGAAGAACGGTTTATTTCAATTCATTCCTACACCTATACGATCCTCATTCTGACTATTTTGAACCTGTACAGGCTCAAACTTTTGATATGGAAATGACCGGTCGTCTGGAAGGTATCGGAGCAACACTGCAAAACGATGGTGATTACACTAAAGTAGTTGACATTGTACCTGGTGGACCTGCCTGGAAAGGTAAACAATTGGAAAAGGGAGACCTGATTACCAAAGTAGCTCAGGGAGATGATGGTGAGCCTGAAGACATTATGGGGATGTTGGTAAGTGAAGTAGTCCAAAAAATCAGAGGGAAAAAAGGTACAAAAGTGCGTTTGACCGTTAAAAAGAAAGATGGAACGATAAAAGAGATTCCTATTGTAAGAGATATCATCATTTTTGAAGAGGCCTATGCAAAATCTGTAATTATGGATGGTGCTACAGAAGATGAGAAAGTGGGATACATTAACTTGCCGAAGTTCTACAGAGATTTCCAAAATAGAGAGAATCGCTATAGTACAGAAGATGTTGCTAAAGAATTAGAAAAACTAAAGGCTGAAAATGTAAACGGTATCATTCTCGATCTTAGAAATAACGGTGGTGGTGCTCTACAGGATGCAGTAGATCTTACTGGT
>JBCBCD010000288.1:0-6392 GCA_038530915.1 Bacteroidota bacterium | reverse complement strand
CATCGAAGAAGGACCAATCGTTCAGGTGAAATCAAAAATTGCTGAAAAAGAAATATTGGAAGATCTTAATGCTTCTGTCGCTTACGATGGACCACTGATTGTTATGGTTAATGAATTCAGTGCTTCTGCTTCTGAAATCTTATCTGCAGCTTTACAAGATTACGATCGCGCGGTTATTGTTGGTAGTAAAGCTACCTTTGGTAAAGGTACGGTACAGCGTATTTTAGATATGGATAGGTATATTAGAGGAAATGAAGAATTCAAGCCTCTGGGTGACATCAAAGTAACCATGCAAAAATTCTATAGAGTAAATGGTGGATCTGTACAATTGAAAGGTGTTGTGCCGGATGTAGTGCTACCATCAACTTATCAGAATATTGAAATTGGTGAAAGAGACCAAGACAATCCAATGGATTGGTCAGAGATAGATCCACTAGAATATGATCAACAAGCTTATGTGATTGGCGACCAAATGAGTACGCTTCAAGCAAATAGTAAAGAAAGAGTGGCTGGTAATGAAACATTCCAGAAAATCATTTCAAATGCTAAGCGCTACAGTACTTTAAGAGAAACTTCTGTTTATCCTTTGAATTTGGAGACTTATCGTAAAATGGTTGAAAAACGTGATGCCGAGGCAGATAAGTATAAAAACTTAATGGATGAGGTTATCAACAATGGCGTTGCCAATATGGAAGTTGACTTAGAGTTGGTAAATAAAAATGAAAAGAATCAAAAGCTTAATAAAGATTTTATCGAAGGTGTATCTAAAGACGTATACATCCACGAATCCTTAATGATTCTACACGATATGATTAGCATGAACTAAAATTAGTTTTTAAAGCTGAAAAAGCCTGTGGGGATGGTAATCTCTACAGGCTTTATTATTTTAGCAAATGTCTTGTGGAGTGAAACTTGTAAAGCCCACTACACCCTACACTCTACACCTTAAAATAAGAACATCGTGAATTTTTTGACACTAGAGAACATTAGTAAAACTTACGGCGAAAAAGTCTTATTTGATAAGATTGACTTGCAGATTAATAAAGGACAAAAGGTAGCCTTAGTAGCAAAGAATGGTTCTGGTAAAACCACCTTACTAAGGGTAATAGCAGGACAGGAGGCACCTGAAGGTGAATCAGCTAACGTGTTAGTTAGAAAGGACGTTAGAATTGGGTTTCTACCTCAGGAACCTGAGTTCTACGAAGGACACACCGTTTTAGAAGCCGTATTAGAATCCGATAATCCATTGATTAGTGTAGTGAAAGAATATGAAGAAGCCATGCTTTTCCCGGAAGAGGAAGAGAGGATGAGAAAGGCACTTACTAAAATGGATGATCTCAAGGCCTGGGATACGGAGGCTAAAATCAAGGAAGTGCTTTCCAAATTCAATATTGATAACTTTGATAAACTAGTCAAACATCTTTCCGGAGGACAAAAAAAGCGTCTAGCACTAGCCAAAATGGTCATAGACGAACCTGAGTTCATCATTCTCGATGAGCCTACCAACCACTTGGATCTTGATATGATTGAATGGATGGAAGAATATTTGCAATCGCCCAACCTAACGCTATTCATGGTAACACACGATCGCTACTTTTTGGAGCGTGTTTGTAATACCATCGTAGAATTAGACAGAGGCAACCTCTACAAATACTCTGGAAACTATGCCGACTTTTTAGAAAAAAAAGCAGCTCGAATTGAAAATGAAGCGGTCGTTTTAGATAAAAATAAGAAGCTCTACAAGAAAGAATTAGAATGGGTCAACCGCATGCCTCAAGCTAGAACTACTAAATCCAAGTCTCGAGTAGGTTCATTTTACGACCTTAAAGAATCGGTTTATCAAAAGAAAGAAAATACAGAGCTGAGCATAGATATTAAAGGACAAAGATTAGGAAAGAAAATCCTGGAGTTGCACCACATCACCAAGCGTTTTGGGGATAAAGTAATAGTGGATGGTTTTTCTTACAAATTTAAAAAAAGAGAAAAAGTAGGCATCGTTGGGCCTAATGGAGTGGGTAAAACCACCTTCTTACACATGTTGACAAAATCCGTTCGCGTAGATGGAGGGAAAGTGGTTATTGGCGATAATACCGTTTTTGGTTATTACACGCAGTCTGGTATTTCATTGCAAGATGATAAGCGAGTGATAGATGTCATTCAGGATATAGCTGAGTATATCCCTATGGAAAAAGGACAAAAACTAACAGCTGCTCAATTGCTGGAACGGTTTTTATTCAGCAGAAAACAACAACAGGTTTATGTCTCGCAATTGTCTGGTGGTGAGAAAAGACGTCTATATCTCCTAACCATATTGATGCGCAATCCTAACTTTTTAATACTGGATGAGCCTACCAATGATTTAGATATTCTAACATTAAATGTTCTGGAAGACTTTTTAATGGACTTCCCGGGGTGTACCATCATCGTGTCTCACGATAGATACTTTATGGATAAAATCGTAGATCATCTTTTTGTTTTTCAAGGAAAAGGCATGATTAAAGATTTTAATGGCGTTTATTCTGAGTACAGAGTGATTGAGAAAGAGCAAGAGAAAGAACGCAGAAGGGAAGAACGAGCTTCACAGGCAAAAGAGAAAGAAAAAAACAATACTCAGAAACCAACGACTACCAATACGCTGACTTATGAAGAGCGCAAAGAGATGAATAGACTGGAAAAAGAAATCGGCAAGTTAGAGGACAAGAAAAAAGAACTGACTGAAAAGTTCAATGACCCTACTTTGACAGCAGAACAAATTACAGATTATTCTAAAGAACTAAATGCACTAAATGAGAAGATAGAAGAAAAAGAAATGCGTTGGATGGAATTAGCCGAACTTAGCTAGAAATATGAGTTATCCCGAATTTTCGAATTAATCGAATGTTCGGGATAACTCATGCTTCAAAATCTTTAAACATGAAAAACAAACTAAACCTTCTAATGCTATTTGGATTAATATATTTTGCAGCAGGTGTATTCTGTCTTTCCATTTTAGCTCAGGAGATGTTTGACCGCTATAGATTTAATCTCGCCGCTTCCACCATATACAACTCTACTGAAATGATCATTTTAATGACTTGTTGTATAGGGTTTTTTTCAACAGCAATAGGTTTGTTTCTCAAAAAAAGATGGGCGAGAATTTTAGGAGCCATTATTCTGCTTGGCCTGGCTTGCATGTGGTTTATTGTCGTATCTACCTCTTATTCTGAAAACAATTGGATACCATTATTTGGGTTTTCTGTCGTGGTAGTGGCAGGGGTAATCTTTGGAATTTTCTTCCTGAATAATGAGTTCGTGGTCGATCAAGGCAAATTGCAAGAAGAAAGACCTATTGAGCATAATGACATATTAGATGTGTAGTTGTTGGTTCAGCATAATCTGGTACAGCGGAATTTATTCCGCAAAAAGAACCAACAACTAAAAACCAACAACTATTTTCCCGCTTTAATTTTCTCCTCCAACTTATATTCATCTCCATCCACATAACCGGTATGACTGTAAATGATCTTACCTTCTTTATCAATTAAGAAGGTCTGTGGGATCGCTTGAAAATTCAATTGGCGCATAGACTGTTGGTTGGAATCTGATAGAAAAGTATATTCCCATTCTTTGGAAATAGCTATGGACTTAGCTTTACCTAAGTTACGCACTTCATCTATGGTAACAGCCACTACCTGGACATCATATTCTTCTTGCCATTCTGGCAATAGGTAAGCTAAATTATCCATTTCTTTTTGACAAGGCTTGCACCAGCTTGCCCAAAACGTAAGAATGGTCATTTTATCCTGTTCTAAAACGTAGTCCTGAATGTCTACATTCTGACCATCAAAAGTTTTCACACTTACTGATGGAAAAGAATTTTGGCCGTACATTACAGAGCCAAAAGCAATGAAAAGGAGAAGGCTAAAAAGCAATGAGTAGTTGTGTTTCATTACAATGGATTAATAATTAGAAAAAATAATAACAAATATAATAGTAGTTCGTATACGATAACTGAAGTTTAAAAAGCTTCATCGTTTTGACATCAACGAAAAGACCATATGATGACACCATTACTTCAACGCTTGAGCATTTGCTGTATTGTAGCCCTTTCCCCCTTTTTTCTTAAGGCACAATCAGCTGGAACCATCTCAGGAGATCTCCAAACTACCGCCAATTTCTTCATCAGAGATTCATTGATAGGTGCTGCTCAAATACCGCAATACGATCGTCAATTATATGGAGCCGACTCTTGGTTGACCCTTAACTACAGCAATTGGGGATTTGACTTTGGGATACGTTATGATCTTTTCAATAACTCAAATTTACTCATCCCAACTGATTCTTATACAGATCAGGGCATAGGACGTTGGTTCATTAGCAAACAAATTGATAAATTAGGTATCACAGGGGGGTATATTTATGACCAAATTGGCAGTGGAATGATATTCCGTTCTTTCGAACAAAGGCCACTCTTGATAGATAATGCCTTGATAGGTCTTCGTCTTACTTATGATATCAATGACAATTGGAAGGTCAAAGCTTTTACTGGTCAGCAAAAAAATCTATTCGAAGAATATGAATCCATCATAAAAGGAATCAATGCAGAAGGTTTCTTAAGTGTAGGCAAAGAAAAACCCATTACATTGGCTCCGGGTATTGGCATTGTTAACAGGACATTGGATAATGCTTCGGTGGATGCTTTGGTCGCAACAATAGCTACTTATCCTATCGATGATATTTTTACACCTCAGTTCAATACCTATGCTTTTACTTTTTACAATACCTTAAATGTAGGTCCGCTTACCTGGTATTTGGAGACAGCATTTAAAACCAAAGATGTGATGAATAATTCCTTTGGGCGTTTCAGTACTGATCCGGAAGGTTTTATTCGAAACCGCTTCATCAACAAAGCAGGCTCTGTTTTATACACCAGTTTTTCAGCAGCGGCTAAAGGAATTGCTGCAGATCTTAGTTTAAAAAGAACAGAAAATTTTAGTTTTAGAACCAGACCACAAGTTCAATTAAATAGAGGACTAATCAACTTCTTGCCTCCAATGGCACGAGTAAATACATTTCGATTGACGGCAAGATACCTGCCTGCTACTCAGGAATTAGGTGAATGGGCTGCTCAGCTGGATTTGCGTTACTCCATCAAAAGAAAATGGAATTTTCTACTCAATTTCTCTAACATCAATACACTGGATGATCAATTGCTTTACCGTGAAGTATACTGGGAAGGTGTTTATCGCCAAAAAAGAGATTGGAAGTTGCTTTTTGGTATTCAACATCAAAACTACAACCAAGCCGTTTTTGAATTCAAGCCGGACGTACCTAACGTGCAGACCATTACCACCTTTGCAGAGTTCGACTACCGGCTGAATAAATATCAATCCTTGCGTTTTGAATTTCAATACATGCACGTGGGCGAAGATGAGAGAGCAGAGGCTCGACAAGATTATGGAAATTGGTTATTTGGTTTGGTCGAGTGGAGCATCGCTCCTCATTGGACTTTTACCGTTTCTGATATGTACAATGTGACACCCGGCAAAAATGCTCCCATCAGACCCAATGGAGAGCGATATCAATTGCATTATCCACGTTTTGATGTCTTTTACACGAAAGACGCGAACCGCTTTTCTTTAAGCTACATTAAACAAGTAGAGGGGGTTGTTTGTACCGGGGGGATATGCAGATTGGAACCCGCTTTTAGTGGCTTCAAGTTTACTGTTAACTCAACATTTTAAAAACCATCGAAATTTCACATAAATGAAAAATAGCTTTTTCGAAAAAATTAGCTTTTGCCTGTTTTTGATGGCATTTCTTATCAGCTGTGAAGAAGTACCTATTATCGTAGAACCTGCTTTGTCGGTAGGTGATTGTGTACCCGTTTCTTTTGATTTAGTTGAAAACCAACGTCGTCAGGTCTTAGTAGAAGAATTTACAGGTGTACGTTGTGTCAACTGCCCTGAAGGAAGTGAAGAATTGGAGCGCTTAATAGGACAATATGGTGATCAAGTAGTCGTATTATCTTTTCATGCAGGCTTTTTTTCCGATCCATATCCGGAGAGTCAGGAAGATTTTAGAACGACTGCCGGAGATGGCTTGTTAAGCTTTTTGGGCTCACCTTTAGGATATCCCGCTTCAATTATTAATCGGAAGAAATTCAATGGAGCCAATCGCTTACACCAAGTTGGGACCAGTTTGTGGAACAGTAGCATCGCTGCAGAATTAGAACTGCCTTTAATGGTTAGACTCTATGGACTTCCCAATTACAATGCTCAAGACAATTCTTTATCTGTGCAACTATCTGTCTTTTGGGAAGAAACCTTTACAGCAGAGGAGGAAATAAGAATGAGCTTGTTTTTAATTGAAAACAATATTGCTGACTCACAGGAAACACCACAAGGAGTCGA
>JBCBCD010000287.1:0-7847 GCA_038530915.1 Bacteroidota bacterium | reverse complement strand
GAAGTAGTTTCACTTTCTCCTTTTTCATAACTATCTTCAAAAATTACTTCTTCAAAAGAATTTATTGGCTTAATATCCGTCTTCGTAATTTTTTGAATCCTTTCTAATCGAAGTGAATCCCAAGATGGAATATTATATTCATTGTAAATTTCAACTTGGCTTTCTTTCAAAATTCTTTTCTTTGATTTTCCTGTGAAAAATCTTTGAAAAAACGATTTCTTTTGCTCTTTAAACTCTTCGGGAGGAACAGCTTTTTCTAGTTCGTTTGCTTCTTCTGAAAAAATTACTTTTCCGTCATCTCCTGAATCTAAATTGAAGAAAAAGTATAACATTCCTTTCTTGGGAAGTAATTCTTGTTTGTCGAATTTTTGTACTTCTTCACAATTGATTTGCCCTAAAAATGAAAGGTATTTATTGTCATATTTACTTGTTGCCCAACTTATCTTTTTTGTCAAATCTGGACAACCACCTAATTTCGTTTTACCAATTTCTTTGCAAATATGACCAGTTGTTTTCAATC
This sequence comes from Bacteroidota bacterium, assembly GCA_038530915.1. Taxonomy (GTDB): domain Bacteria; phylum Bacteroidota; class Bacteroidia; order Chitinophagales; family Saprospiraceae; genus JANQPA01. Next base: position 7,327 of record JBCBCD010000287.1, on the reverse strand, counting down.
GAATTGAAGGTTTAATTTCATTCAACATTGATTTTTTGTATGGCTCAACAGCATACTTTTCAATTACTTCGATTAGTTTTTTCTGGTCTTTCATTTTTCTCTAATTGGCGATAATCCCAGCCTATGCGACGATAGGAGCATGTACGTCATAGGCAAAGTTGGGCGCATTCTCATAATACTTCATCAATGATTGATAATAGAGCAGAATTAAGATTCCTCAAATGAAATAGCTGTTCATTCCCATCAATTAGCCCTTGTCTTAAATTATTATTGACTTGATTTATGTTGCTTAAATGCAAGTAAAGTTCATTATGATAAGCTGTAAAATCATTATTTTCTAATAATGTGTGGACAAGCTGGATTGCCTCTCCTTTAGCTATCAATTTTTTCAACGACTTTTTGTTTAAATCGTCTGCATCGAGTTTAATAAAGCTAGCATTAATTCCTTTACCCCATTCTACTATTCTTCTTGGTTCTGCATATTCTCGAACCCACTTTGCTACTTCAACATCTTCCGGAAATGGGTGCTTATCTTCAGCCTGATAAAGTTCGTACCTAAGTAATCGTTTCAATTTGTACAGCATGGCAGTTACGTTATAACTAACCTCTATAACTGCTACATCCGTACATACCATTCCTTTGTAGAGAGTTCCTATACATTTTATATTAGGATGCCAAATAGGTGATAGTATTTTTAGAATAGGTGGTTCAAAAGGATAATCATCTCCAAACCTTACCTCCACTTGATGGTTTCTCCCAAAAACTGGTGAAAGGTCGTCTCTAACTCCTGTTATACTTACTTCATTTATTCTAACCAAATACTTGGTGGGAGGGTTGTTTTTTAAAAGTGATTGACTTGTATACGCTTTATTCTCAAGACTTTCATGCAATTCTAACACATCAAAAGAAAAATCTTTTTCTTCGGTGCAAAACTCAATTAGTTGAACATGGTTAATAGCTAAACATTTTAGTTTAACACTGTCCAATTTATCAAAATCATACTTATCTTTTGAGATTTCCTTAATATCATCCTCAACACCATACGATCTCTTTACAATTAATTGTTCACCGTTTTTTACCTTAAGATATTCAAGGCTCTTTTGACTGTTTAGGACACGACCGCTTTCTTTCTCGACTAAACTAAACTCTTCTTTAATCCCAAAACCGTAGTATTTTCCAAACTTCCCAAATTCTACTCTAATACAATTGTTATTTTGTAATTCACTGACTATCTCTCTAGGAGATGCCTCAATCGGGCATTCTAAATCAACCATTTCTCCGTTGTCAAGTATTATTTCAAGAAGTATTATCATTTTCAATTATTGGTTATGTTATTAACAGTTGCGCCCAACGATCAATGGATGCGGCGTCCTGACTAAAGGGAAGGATGAGCGCCATCCATATTGTTATCACCTGGCTCTTTTATTTTAAAAGTAATTAATCTACTTATTTTAGTATCTAAATCTAATTCCATTTCTAATTCATTCCCAGACCTTTCAATTCTATTTATGTAATCTGTTTTAAATTCAAAGTGAACATTTTGTCCTTCAATTCTGCCAACAGCTCCGCTAAAAGCAACACCAAAATGTTCAATCACAAAATAGAAGCGACTTGTTCCGGTAAAGTGTCTATCATAATTACCTTTATTACAACTTAATTTATCTATGACTTCAACTTCTCTACCTATCTGTTCTCCAAGCCATTGAAGATTTGCAATCAATTTTGTTTTGAATTCTTCTGTCATCAATTGTTGTATCTTATAATGGTGCCTACTAACTTTCCTTTATGCCTGAATTCACCTTCTTCTATTCGAGGATTCAAATCAATATGTTCTTTGAAAAATGCTCTTTTCGTATTTCTTATGGTTACATAATTCAACAATTTGAAACTTGTATCAATTGGATGATATCTGACTTGATTGAGGGTTACAATATATAAAGCATCTATTGGTTTAATATCTTCAAATGCTGATATGATTCCGTATTCAACAGTTGATTTAATTAGTTGTGAATGTTTTTGTCCAGTGTTTTTTATAGGTTTGCTCCAATCAAATTGAATTTGTGTTTTCTCTTGTTTTGTCTGTTTGATCGTAAAATTTACATGAGAGAATATTCCTGGTGATTGAGTTCGGATTTGATAATCACTTTTTCGAATTAATTCGTTGTTTTTGTAATTTTCTTCTCTAACAACTTTCCATTTTCCGCTATAATTTTCTTCTCCGTTAGTACTTGTATAGTTAGTCCCTTCAAGTCTGTAAATTATTTTGGAGTTTTCATCTATATATTCACCATTCCATGTTCGTGGACTTATTTCTCTTCCAATCCATGATTTGTCAATATATCTTTTAAGTTTTAGTGATTTGACTTCTTTAAGAATCAAGGTTAGTAAAGAATTGAATTCATCTTTGGTTTGATATGATATTTCTTTATTTAAATCATTCATATTTTTGAACCTTGCTTGGCGATAACGGTTCGTATAAGAATAGTAAGGGATTAAAATGCACTTACTTTTCGATTTAGCACTTAGCCAAATTTACAATTTTACCGTTATTTTATTTTAACCGTCAAATTGTAAATTTGGCGAACTTTGTTAATATGCACCAACTTTGGGTTTGACACTTAACCCTTATTATTTTTATACATTGTTAGCGGTTCGGCTTTATTTTTTTTCTATTCTAAGTTGTAGAAACACTGACTTCCAATTGCTCCGCCACCGTATTCTAAAACAAGTTTTCTGTTCACTAAAATAGATGTGCAACTATCATTATACTGTTCAATCAAATTATCAGGAATTGGTTGGTCAAAAACGTTAAATGAATACATTCCCATTCCACTTCTTTGAAAACTAATATTACAAGGTTCTCCGCTTGTAACACCAATACAATTCGCTTTGTCCAATTTATCTTTAAGAGTTTTTAAATCTTCTACTGTCCAACCAAGTTTCTGTAATAAAGTGTCAGCTTTACCCGAATTAATTTTTACATCCCAATTACTTTCAAATTTATCGTCCACCTTTACGTGAAAAATACCCAAAGTGTTATTGTCGTCAAATTCTATATGAGCTAATTTTTCTGATGGTGTTATTTTATTTACAAAGTTTTTTACTTCATAAATTTCAGTCTTTTTAGCTTCAAAGTTTTCTTTAAGTTCTGTTACTGAATAATCTTTATCAAAACCACCAAAAGCGGAAATAATCATAACTATATAACCTACGAAAATTAGAAGTCCAATTCCGACTATAATTGATATTCCGATGAGTATTTTTTTTAACATTTGATTCTCGTTTCGTTTTTCAGCTGACCGCTAACATATTGCTAACCGCACTTTTACTTCGTTTAGCAAGTTATATTTTTTTATCCCCGGAGTTTTCTTCACTCACAGTATCTCCTTCAATATCAAGATAATCTAAAGGACTTACAAACTTATCTTGCATTTTACGGGTGATGTGCGTATATATTTGTGTAGTCTCACTACTTTGATGTCCCAGTAACTCTTGAATGCTACGAAGATCCATACCTCGTTCCAACAAATGAGTGGCAAAACTATGCCTCAAAGTATGCACCGTACTAAATGGATTCACTCCAGACTTGTCTACTGCTCGTCGAAAGACTTTTTGTATGCTTCTTATACTGTAAGCTCCACCAGCCTGCCCTTCAAATAACCAATATTCTGGTTGGTAGGCTTCAAGATATATTTTTAGTTGTTTCCTTAGTTTTTTTGAAAGTACTGAAACTCGGTCCTTCTTCCCTTTACCAGCTTTGACAAAAACAGTGTTTCTGTCAAAGTTCAAGTCTACCTTTCTCATTCGTACACATTCTCCTATCCGTAAACCTGCGCTATAGATAAACATCAATATCGTCTTATGCTTCACATTATAGACAACTGAAAACAAGCTTTCAACTTCCTGCTCACTAAAAACATTAGGCAGTGTCCTGTTTCTTTTTGGTCGAAACTCATAAAAAGTGCGAGCCTGTCCAAGTACTTTCTCATAGTAGAACTTAATAGCATTAATAGCTTGGTTTTGTGTTGAATCAGACCACTGTTTCAATTCACTACTTGTCAGTAAGAAGGATTCAATCTCTGATTTACAAATATCTTCTGGATGTTTATTGGAATAGAAATTGAGAAATTGGATAAAGAAGCTTTTGTAAGTTTTCACAGTATGATAACTATATCGTTTCAATCTCAATCGCTCTTCAAGCCTAACCAATTCCTCAAAATGTGGAACTCGCTTCTCCTTTTTCTGCTCTTCTAACGGCTCTTCAGAATGTTCAGGCATCTTACCTTCAAGCACTTTAATATGCTCAACCCCAAAAACTTTCTGCAATTGAGAATAACAGTTAGGAGTATATGGAATATGCCAATGCCTGACATCAGGTGTCCAACGACTCCCCTTAATAGACTTCATCATCCCCGGGAAAGCTTTATCAAAACCTTGGGGCTTAACACCTATTCTTTTCTCGCCTTCATACACCAATGGAAACACGTTTATCTTCATCTCACTTTTAACAGCCAAATTAAGATAAGCTCAAGAAATTAGGCGTGTAATAAATGTTTATAAACGCATATAAACGTTTAATTAATAGGCTGAACTGATTTATAATCACTTCAACGCCTCCAATATATTTCCCTCTATCCTTCCTTCAATATCCTCTGTCTGAGCTCGTTTAAAGCTTTTACCGGTCACCTTTTCATACAATTCAATATAGCGCTCTGAAACTGTCATCAAAAAATCATCCGGCATGCTGGGCATTACTTGTCCTTCCAAGCCCTGAAAACCATTGGCCATCAACCATTCTCTGACAAATTCTTTAGACAATTGCTTTTGCCGCTCTCCTCTGGCTTGTCTTTCTTCGTAACCTTCTTGGTAGTAGTATCTTGAACTATCCGGCGTGTGGATTTCATCAATTAAATAAATCTGATCGTCTAGCTTTCCAAACTCATATTTAGTATCCACTAAGATCAATCCTTGCTGAGCCGCCATCTGCGTACCTCGTTCAAAAAGCGCGTAAGTATATTGTTCGAGCAGTGCATAATCTTCGGCGCTGACAATGCCTTGTGCAATGATGTCTTCTTTTGAAATGTCTTCATCATGGCCTTCTTCTGCCTTAGTAGCAGGTGTGATGATAGGAGTAGGGAATCGATCGCTTTCTTTCATTCCTTCCGGCATGGGTACGCCACAGATTTCTCTTTTCCCTAATCTATATTCCCGCCAGGAATGTCCGGCTAAATAGCCTCGGATGACCATCTCTATTTTGAAGGGTTCACAAGCTTTACCTATGGCTACATTGGGATCAGGGCTTATTTCCAGCCAATTGGGAACTATATCTCTGGTCGCTTCCAGAAAATAGGTAGCTACTTGATTCAAAACCTGTCCTTTGAATGGGATGGGCCGCGGTAAGATGTGGTCAAAAGCTGAAATGCGATCGGAAGCCACCATCACCATGCGGTTGCCTAAAATATATACATCTCTTACTTTTCCACGATAAAAAGCGGTTTGTCCGGGAAGGTTGAAGTGGGTAGACTCAAGAGCTTGAGGAATGCTTGACATTTTCTGTAAAGTTGATGAGCCACAAATATAAGTAGGTAAGATTAATATTCAAGGGGTTTAGAAGGTGAGAAGTTTAGAGGGTTAAGCCCTAACCTTCTAACCCTCTAAACTTCCACTTGCCTTAATGCCACCGGCGAATCATCCTTACTCTCCAAGGCAGAAGATCCTGTCAGGTATTCATCTACTGCTTTTGCCGCTTCTCTACCTTCAGAGATCGCCCAAACTACAAGCGACTGCCCTCTCCTCATATCTCCGGCAGTGAATACTTTATCAATATTGGTTTGGTACTTTTCTGCTACGACATTACCTCTACGATCGATCTCCACGCCCAATTGTTTGAGCATACCTTCATATTGTGGATGTAGGAATCCAATCGCCAGAAACGCCTTCTCGCAAGGTATACTTTTTTCAGTTTCAGGGACTTCTTTGAACTCGTATCTTCCTGTTTGTTCATTTTTAGCCCATTCAATTTCGACGATTTGAAGTGCTTTCAGGTTGCCTTTTTCATCGCCAAGAAAAGCTTTAGTGAGTATTGACCATTCTCTTTCACAACCTTCTTCATGCGACGAACTGGTACGCAAAATCATGGGCCAATTGGGCCAGGTCAAAGCATCTCTTGTCTTAGGTGGCTTGGTCATCAATTCTATTTGTGTGATTGATGCTGCCTTGTGTCTGTTGGAGGTACCAACACAATCTGCCCCTGTATCACCACCACCAATAACGACTACATTTTTTCCGGTTGCTAAGATGGCTTCACTTTCATCAAATTGTGTTCCGGCAACACGGCGGTTGTTTTGTTCCAAAAAGTCCATGGCAAAATGTACACCATTCAAATCACGACCAGGAATATCCAAATCTCTGGGGATGGTAGAACCGCCACAAAGTACTACTGCGTCAAATTGATCCATCAAATCTTGAGGATCGACATTTCCACCTACATTGGCATTGGTTTTGAATTTTATCCCTTCTGCTTCCATTAGAGCTACTCTTCTTTCAACCACCCATTTTTCCAATTTAAAATCAGGAATACCGTAACGCAATAACCCACCCAAGCGATCATTTTTTTCAAAAACAGTCACACTGTGTCCTGCTTTATTCAATTGAGCAGCAGCAGCTAATCCGGCAGGTCCACTACCAACAACCGCTACTTTTTTCCCGCTTCTTATGGTTGGGGGCTGAGGTCTTAAATAGCCTTTTTCAAAAGCCATTTCTGCTATGGATTTCTCAATGTGCTCAATGGCAACAGCAGGCTGGTTGATTCCCAGTACACAGGCCGCTTCACAAGGTGCCGGACAGATACGACCTGTAAATTCAGGGAAATTATTGGTGCTTTGCAGGATCTGAAAGGCTTTGTACCACTGTTCTTCTGCTACTGCTTCATTGAACTCTGGAATGATATTCCCCAAAGGACAACCACTGTGACAAAAGGGTACACCACAATCCATACAACGAGTAGCTTGCTGGATGGTCTTTTCTGTTTCAAAATCCTGATAGATTTCTTTATAATCTTCTATTCTCTTTTTTGGATCGCGAGATGGTGGAAGCTCGCGGGTATATTTCATAAATCCTCTTGGATCTGACATGATTCTTGTTTTTAAATTAATCTACTAATGCGGTTTCCTTAAAAAATGCAGGCTTCTCCTTCTTGCGCTCTAATACGGCCTTGTAATCCGTAGGCATTACTTTCACAAAGTAATTCAAGCAACCTTCCCAATTGTCTAAGATTACTTTGGCCACTTTGCTATCTGTATGAGCAAAATGGTTGCTGATCATTTTC
>JBCBCD010000286.1:0-7856 GCA_038530915.1 Bacteroidota bacterium | reverse complement strand
GCTTGCATAGGAGGCTCTGGAATGATTTCAAACCTTAAGAGAGATAAATACACCCCTGTCAAAGCTATGATTAACAATGGCAGGACTGTCCATTTGCTGATTACCACATGCCAGTACTGATCCCACCTAGTCTTTATGGTTTTGCGATAAATAGCAAGTAAGCTGCCTTCTCTTTTTAGTAAAAGCAAAAAACCGGTAACGATGCTCAAAAAGAATAAGAAAGCGGTGACACCAATAATAAATCTTCCGGTGCTTTTTAAAAATAAGGAACGATGAAAATTGGTGATGCTTTGAAAAAATTGGTTTTTTGGAGGTATATCGCCTATCTTATCACCAGTATGAGGATTAATAATAAAGTCCCCATTTTTTTCTTCGTCCATATCGAAGGTCGAAATTTTGACCGCATCGTTGGTCAGAACTTCTATTTCCAATATTTCTTCATATTGCCCGTCCAGATTTTCTAACAATTCTCCTACGGTGATTGACTTTGCTCCCTTAATGGATAAGGGTTGCAGTTCTTCCTGGATGGGTTCCAGTGCCAATATGATTCCTGATACGGAAGCTAAGAGTAGGAATACAACCGAAACTAACGCTATTAACAAATGGCTGGTACGCCAAATCTTATTGAGCATGATTTTTATTTGTGTAGGGTGTAGGGGGTAGGGTGTAGGGGGTAGGGGGTAGGGTGTAGTGGCCTCTACACTCTACACCTTAAGCTCTACACTCAAAATAAACTATTGTGTACTTTCAATGAGTCTTACATATCTGATATAGCCAGTACCCTCTGCTTTTGCATTCAACTCGCTACCACCTAAAGGAATTTCCAGATCTGCTTCGAAGTATTTTTGTTCTTCGACAGCTGTTTCGAAACGAAGCTTATTGCCTTCAGCAAAATATTCTTCATCTATAGCCAACTGGAAGATAGAACGTTCCCCTCCGCTAATGGTAGCTCCTGTAACAGCATCCAAGCTATATCTTTTTTTACCGTAATAAGCCCACCAGGAATCTATCTCGTGGTACCACTCCGGATCATCGCCCAAGACTTTTAAGGTAGTCAAGTATTTATCATCTTTATCTACTACTGATACAATGACGTAAGCACCTTCTCCCTCATAATTAATCAACTGCACCATGCATTTTACCTGCTTAGTTGATAAGGTACTCGTAAAAGAAGCGGTAAGTACCAATAAACCAATAAGAGCTATAAATTTAATCTTTGACATGTGTTTATCTTTTCAATATGTCTAAATCAAAACCTGTTTTTTTCAATAATTCATTCTCTGCTGCTAAGTCGTATACAGATTCTTCAAAATCTGTTTTTAAGCTTTTATCCGCACCTTTATTAATCAACAGATTGATCATGGATGAATCTTTCGCTTTCATTACAGCCAAGTGAATAGGTGCCAAACCATCATCATTCTTAACATCTAAATCTCCTCCCATAGCCAAAGCCTGATTCAATAAAAACTCACTGTTCTTATCTACTGCGATGTGTACAAGTGTGTTACCCTTTGCTTGTTTAACATCAAACTTCACTTTTTCTTTTTGTAAACTTGTCAAGACCTCGTCAAAAGCATCCTGATTTCTATCGTTGTAGGTTTGGAATAAATGAGCAGCAAGATTATTTCCATCTTTATCCAGGACACTAGCATCAGCCCCTTCTTTCATTAGGGCTTTCATGAGAGCTATATTATTGCGCCTCACTGCATAAGTTAATGCAGAGTGACCGTCTTTATTTTGGTGATTGATGTCTTCTACTTTATCCATATACTCCATTGCGATCTCATTATTGCTTCCATTAACAGCATTGAGCAGCATTGTATTTCCTGAAGCATCTGCCTGATTGATATCAATATCTTTTTTAATGAAAAACTCATAAATTGCAGGATCTTTGGCACGACGTGCAATGTTGTGAAGGGGCGTTTCACCATCCTTGGTCACTACATTGGCTTTTATCCCTAAATCCTCCATGTATTCATAAATAGATAAAGGATTTACTGAACCTCGATATCCTCTACTTGCAAAAATCATAGCATTACCGCCGTTTTCATTTTCTTCTTTGTAGGGTAAACCCAATTCTATGGCTTTTTCCATCAAAACCTTATTGCCCTTGACAGCTGCATAATTGAATAAACCATTTCCTTCACTATCTTTTGAATCAATTTTCAAGCCTTTTGATTGGAAGTAATCAATCATAGAAAGGTCTTCATTCAAGTGTTTTGCTATAAGCAGAATAGAGTTAGCTCCATCTCTATTGGTTGAATTCAAATCAGCTCCATTTTTAATCAATACATCGTATACTTTTGTATTGCTCTGCCCTGTAGTTGCACAAAACGGAATGACTGCATAACCATGATCATCAACCAAATTGATATCCGATCCCTTTTCAATCAGGTATTCGACCAATTCTACATTCCCCGCATAAGCAGCCCATAACAAGTAATTCCTTCCGTCATGAGTAATCTTTGACACTTCATTACCAGCTAAGCTCAACAGATATTTAGTAGACTCTATTGGTGCTTTGTCTATGATGGAGTAGGTAGTTGCATCAAAAGCAAATGGAGTCATGGCTACAGGATCGTTGCCAGCCTTTATTTTTTCTTTTATTGTTTCGACATCAGGACTTGATCTCCAGAAATCTCTGTTTAATAGTATGTTCGCTTCTTGACCTGATAAGCTTAAAAAGCAAGCACAAAACAAGATGGCCAGAATTTGATTTTTCATAGCATATTTTTTTAAGTTGTTTTTCTATTTAAAATTAGCCTTTATTCTTATTTAGACAAAATAAAGTTAAGCAATTTACGAATAATTGACCCTGAGTAGGAGAGACTACCCAAAATTAGGTAAGCACTAAACAAGAAAGCTTAAAAAACCTCTAGCCCAGAGAATTTCAAGAGGGCAAAAAATGCCAGATAAACGATTAAAAACCCTAATGATAGACCAAAGTAACGATGGATCAGTTTGCTACTTCTTTTAAAGATCATAAAGAGTACATTAGGCAGGAAAACAATAAGTGCAATAATAAAGTTAAGCACTACCATTATTCCCGTAATGGCTACAGAGAACAATGCTGGTTGCAATAAAACGCCTCCAAAGGCACCATAAATTAATCCCATGACTGCCCCCAGTAAGACAAACCATAATGCGTATTTAGCACCTTTACCAACGGGAATTAGAGCGGTAGTTTGTTGTTTCATACTGTTGTTGTTTTTTCTTTTTCTGTCTCTTCCAATGGTTTTTCTTTTGCCAGATAGGGCTTGTTTTTCTTCATCTTCTTGTATCTAGGCCACCAGATAATAATTCCTGTAAGGAACATAATAGCGCCCATAAATGAACTAATTAGAGCAAGGATGCGAGTTGTGAGGCCACCAAACGTACCAAAATGAATGGGTGTCACCCAATTCACATAAGCCTTTCCAATATTTGGGAAGTCGGTGCCAGAATTAGTTAACACTTCACCTGTATATTGATCCATGAATAAAAGGGTACGATCACCTGTTTGAGCAGCATTGTCTTTGTATAAGTTGATGGTATATATCCCGGCAGAATCTCTGGGTAAGCTAATACCGCTTATACGAGCTTCAGGTTCTTCTTCCATTGCAAAAGCATAGGCTTCATCTATATTAATAGGTTTAAAGCCTTCTTCATAAGTAGATTGTTGATTGAGTATGCTATCTAATGATTGTGGTGGCTCAAAACTTACCAGAAACAGTGCTAATATGACTAATGGAGAGAACGTAATGGCTACTCCTGTAAGAGAAATCAAAGCCAGGAAAGGAGAAAAATAAAAGCCAACAGCTTGGTGAAAATCGTAATTTTGCCTTTTCAAGCTAGCACCTCTTTTGATGGTTAAGTTGCTCTTTAGGTGTTTCCACTTGGAAGGAATCCATAAGCGCAAACCAGTGATAACTAAAATGACCATAAACAAAGCACAAATTCCAACGATGTAACGCCCAACTACAGGAACCAATAAAGTACGATGCAAATGACGAGTAAAACCCATAACAGATTTGCGGTAGACTCTTGTTCCTAAAATCTCCCCAGTATATGGACTAGCAAAAACTTGTTCTTCAGAATCAATTAGGATTGCAAGGATAACTCCTTTCCTCAAATCATCTTTGAATAAGCCTGCCAATTGCCAATTAGGTTGTTGCTCTTCTATTCTATCAGCCAACTGCTGAAAAGTTAATTCTTGTTCTCCTTTTTCATATTCAAACAAATCTGGGTATAACCATACATCCAACTCTTGTTCAAATACTAGCAAAGTACCTGTCAAGCAGACAATAACTAAAATGGAGCCTGCAATCACCCCTGCATAGGTGTGCCATTTCCCAAACCAATTCTTTTGATGTTTTGCGAAGCCTTTCCTTTGTTTTGTGGATAATGATTGCATAGCGTCCATTTTTTTATCTATTAAATCTGCTATTCAAAACTTGCTGAAAGATCTATCAACTGGAAGCCGAAACCTCCTGCCGAAATATTAAATGCTGGTGATCCAGTATTCGTGTTTGGATCTATTTCGTAAAATCCGTTAAATGTGGCTCCATTAGCCGTCATTTGTGAAAATATCCGTCCATTGTAGTTATACATAAATGGACTTGTAAAACCTGCTGTAAATGGCATCCCGTCTACAAATCGCGCTGATCGGTTATTAAGATCGATCTCTATGACTCTCATTGACTCGTCAAAAAGTACCAGGCTAACTAGTTGATCAAATTCTGCTTGAGTGATGGTACCTAAACCTAGCTTTATTAACAACTCAACAATAGCAACTGACTCCGGACCAGCTGTACCAATGCCATAGGCAATCCCATTATCGTAGTAAACCATAGTAACTAGCAACTGGAAAAAGTTAGCTTCCAAACCAACAGAATTGATTGGATTGAATGCATAAGCAGTATCAAATTCGGAAGCAGTGTTAATCTTTAATATTTGTGGCCTTGAACCCTTAGGAGCATTAGGACCAATATTGTTATCCAAACCATAAGATCCTTGAGCAACCAAATAAGTATTTCCTTCTTCATCAATAACCGTTTCACTGTTACCTCTAAATAATGCATATGTTGCATTGGGGTGTACGATGGTTTTTTCCCATGTTTGAGTTGCCGCATCTACAACTTCTACATAAGTGTCAGCAGCATCATAAAACTGCCCAGTTGCATTGTTATTTGTGAATAGAGATAAGTAAAGCTTACCTGTCTGTTCATTATAAATCATGGTGTTGTAACCATTGACATCATTTTCCGGAAAAGTCTGAGCATTGGACATGTCTACTGTTCCTGTCAATTCCATAGTAGTTGGATTGAAGGTATTCAACTCCTGTGAAGCAGTGAGCGAAAAGTAGCCCAGTTCATCATTTATAATCACTACACTTCCAATAAAATCAAACAATGGGATCTCATCAATTACCACTAACTCATTGGTCTGTGCATCAACAGCAAATTTGGTCAGCCCAGGCTCATTAGAGGTAGGATAACCATACAAAAAGCCATTCCGCTGAGCTCTAAATTGAAATCGCTGATAAGCTGTAGTCTGAGTCATATCAATATCTCCACTAGGTAATTCTTCGAAATATCCTCCGAAATAAGAAACACCAGCAGAACTTTGTACTTGTGACCCAATTAGAAAGCCAGATGTTTTATATGGCTCCATTACCGACACTTCTTGTGTCGCTTCAGAAGAACCATTAGCATTGGTGGCAGTCAGCTTTACAGTATGTGTTCCACCTTCTGCATAAGTATGCATTGGGTTTTGCTCTGTAGAGGTATTGCCATCACCAAAGTCCCATTGGAAGCTAGTTGCATCAGTAGATGTATTTGTAAAAGTTGCAACCAAATTTTCAGTAGCTACTGTAAAGGCAGCTTGAGGTGGATTACTTGGTTGTGGCTGTGGTTGTGGTTCTGGGTCATCGTTGTCACAAGCAACAAGGACAAACATTCCCAACAAAAACACCAATAGTTTCTTGTTCATTCTAGTTAAGTGTTTAAAAATTATTTATGGTATAGATAACTTTCAGATTAAAATTCCTCCCGGGTCGAGGTATTTTGAAATTGTCAAATAGTTGATCGTCTAAAAGATTATTCACATTCAGACTAAATGACAATGCCTCATCATTTACGGTATAAGTCAAGCCTGCGTCAATGCGATGTTGCACAGGTACCCAGTTATCATCATTGCGTACTTGGCCTACATTGATAAAGTTGAACTCATCAACATACTTGTATTGTGCATATATCCTAAATCCATCTTTGGGGTTTAGAATGCCTTCATTTTGATAGGTTAACCTCGCATTGCCAAAGAAACTAGGTGTATTTGGAAATTCTGTACCTACTAAAAATTGGCTATTGATGTTGTTTTCATCTATGGCTTGGTAGGTCTTTCTAAGGCGGGTTACATTCAGGTTGAGTAAAAAATGCTCCAAGAAATTGACAAAAAACTCTCCTTCAATGCCTATTGTTCTTACTTCTTCAGCATTGATGTATTGCTGTAAAATGTTGGGTGATAGGAAGATAATGTCATTTTGTTCCCTCAAAAATCCATTCAGTTCTATTCCAAAGTTGGTAGAAGAAGCATTATTAGATTTGTAAGCCAACCCTAAGTTAAAATTGTCACTTGATTCAGACTTCAAGTCAATATTGGAAATGATATTGTTGCCATTGCCAAAAAACTGGATGTAATTAGGTATTCGCCAGGCACGTTCGTAAGAACCTCTGGCAAAAAATCGATTGGTAAAATCGTATTTCATAGATCCATACCAACCCCAGTCGGTTCTATCCTTACCTACCGGAGCAAATGAAAGAAAGTCGACACCATCCAAATCAAAATAGTACAATTTTCCAGCTACAGCTACATTCAGTTTTTTATTAAATAAGAACTGGTTCAACTCTAAACCAGCTACATTTTTTAATAAACTTTGTGGTTGGGTCAATACATCTCTATCTTCTGGAATAACTTCGTCTCTACCTGTAATTTGCTGACGAGCAATTAAATTACTGAACAACAATTTTGTATTATCTGATGCAGAATAAGTGAAGGATGTACGATTGGCAATGCTATTTTGATCACGATCTGAAAGTGAAGCACCAGCAAATTCACCAGCGGGTCCTCTATTAACGATTTCGCCACTCCAACTATAGACATTACGAGTCGTATCAATAAATAGAATGTCTTCAAAAGCCAGAGCAGTAAAGTTCTCCAGCAAAAACTTTTCACCTATTGACTTTCTGTAATCTAAAAACAAGTTGGTATTGTTCCCATTAAAAGCTGCTTCACCATAAGCCAGTCGCTCTACTAATCCACCATGTTGTATTTCTTTATAGAAATCAGAGAAGCTGAAGCCCAACCTCATGTAATCTGCAAATTTTTTATTCTTTACTACCAAACCAGCATCTAGAAAAAATAACTCATATTGGTCATTGAACCTTTCTACTTCGCCGACTTCTCTATCTTCCCAAATAAAGGCCTCCATTTCATAATCGTTGTCTGAGTAGTTGTACGAACTGTTGAAATTAAAAACAAGGTCTTCATCGATGGCCCAATTAAAATTCAAGCCTGCTTGATGGGTATTGAAAGAACCTATACTGTAAGAAGCTTGTAATGAATTGTAGGGTTTGTAGTCAGAAATAAGATTGATGCCTCCACCCATCGCATCAGTTCCAATGGTTACTGGCAAAACTCCTTTGTATACATCAACTCTTTTGATGTTATTAAGCGGAATATTTCCAAGATTAAGGGAAGGATAAAGAAACTCCATGGGAAGACCATCCATATAAACTCTTACAGCAGTACCATTTAAACCATTCAAAGCAATGTCAACTCTGTCTCCCAAAGAACCGGAAGTACGCACCCGTACTCCG
>JBCBCD010000285.1:0-7906 GCA_038530915.1 Bacteroidota bacterium | reverse complement strand
GATTAAGAGATAGGTGTCCATTAAGATCAGAAGTCGTAGCCTTGCCAAAAAGATAGGTGACATAAAATACAAACAACCAAGCCATACCAGAAAATAGCAAGGCCAGCTTTGAAAAAATCTTTTTAACAGATTTCACTTCAGGAGCGTCTAGTATTTCCTTCATTCTTTGAATCAATTTACCATTTGAAATTCTTCAATTTTTTGCATTGTCCCATCTCCTAGTTCTATCCAAATTGTGACTTGATCTTTAATGTTGGTATTTGCTGATTTCGGAATTTTTAAAGCATACTTTAGGTTTTTATTTGAAAGTTCTTTTTGCATATAAATTGCCTGTACATCCATAATCAACTCATAATCATTCAACCATAACTCATAATAGATACTATCTTCCACATCAGTAGCCCTAAACAAAGCTTTTGGTAAAGGATAATTGGCTTGAAGGATCAAATATTTGAATAATCTTTCAGCCTTTATAAACTGCTCTTCGTTTTGCCCTTTATGATTAGGATATTGCCAATATACTGTTTTGGAAAGATTTCCACTCTTGACTGTAATCGAATACTCATCACCATCTGTATTTCTGAAGTAGGGAGTGAAATCAAAAGGCATTTTATAAAATCCATATTCTTTAATGGTAGTCAAAATGGAATCATATTTTTGATCAGATAAGATGCTTTCATGATAACTATAACTTACAGGTAATTGATCTATATTTTGACGGATTAACTGTATTCTTTTTTGCCTCTCATTGTATATTGAGCAGATGTAATCAAATGTTCCCCAACTAGAACGTCCTCTTAGTCGTACCATTTCATCCCAATTGTTTGCAGCAGGTAAAGACAGAACATCGTTCATAACAATATCTTCATTTAAAATCAAACTATCCTGATAAGCATTGGAAGTACTGTCCGTTTCTTTTTGATAAGTAATTCGGTATTGAACGTCTTCTTGATTAGAGTCTGAACAACTTCCAAGTATGAATAAACAACAAAATACAAGGATGAAGAAATTCAGACCTGACCTATTGATTCTTGTTAATTGTATGCTTTTCAATGGTTTGATTTTTTTTGGAACTGTGCTACTTACTTAATGCAGTCGAATAGATAAGTAACACCATTAAAAGTCTATAGACCTGCCTCTATCTTTTCTTTTAATTACCATTATCCGGCTTTCAAGCTCATTTATCCTGGCTTCAATGACTTTTAGTTTCTTCCTTTTTACAAGCACTTCATCTTTGCAGCGATAAAAGATTAAGATTACACGATAGTGTCGCAAAAGTAAACTTAGATTTAGATGATTAGAATCACCCATTTAGAGTGCAAGCTACTTTTGTTTGCCCTTACCTTGAGCATTTTGAGCTGTAAGAGTGAGTTAGAACCAACTACAGACTTACCAATAAATACAGCAGCAAATAAAGAAAGTATACCTGAAGTTGAGGTTATTACTGTTACAAACGAAAACATCCATGCACTAATAAAGCTTTCTGGAAGATTAAAAGCCCTTCGTGAGATTGATGTTGTCTCAGAAGTACAGGGTAAAGTTTTACCACAAAAAAAAGAATTGGATGCTGGCACTTCTTTCCAGAAAAGTGAAACACTTATTCAAATTGAACGCACTCAAACAGATTTGTCCCTCTACGCCACGAGAGCAAAATTCAACACCCAGATCATTAACTTATTATCTGATTTAGAAGCTGATAATCCGGAAGTATATCCAAAATGGAAAGATTATACAGACAGTTTTGATTACACTCAATTGATACCAGATTTACCTTCCTTTACAAATAGCCGAGAAAAATACCTTTTTAACTTAAGCAATATTCCTGGGCAATATTTAGACATTAAAGCACAAGAGGAACTATTGACTAAATACCAGCTTAAAGCACCATTTAAGGGTATAATTACCCAATCCAATATAGATTTTGGTGATGTTGTCTCTCCAGGTAAATTGATTGCAAAATTCATGGGGACCGCAGTATATGAGTTTGAAACTGCCGTAAGTGAGAGAGAGTTGACTTATCTGAAGATGGGTAGCACCTTAAGTCTTCAAAATACAAATACCGGACAGGTTTACCAGGGACGTATCCTGAGAATAGGTGGCATAGTTGATGAAAGTACACAAACTGTACCCGTCTATCTTTCGGTTACTGGTCAAGGCTTAAAACAAGGTATTTTTCTAGAGGGCACTGTAAAAGGAAAACTGTTTGAAAAGGTCGTTACTCTTTCCGATAACCTCATCACTCGCAATAATGAAGTGTATGTAGTGAATAAAGGTGCTATAGAAATTTTACCCATTGAAAGAGTAGGAAGCTCAAATGGCTTTAGTATTGTCAAAGGCATTCCTGATGGAGCACAAGTAGTCAATCAAACCATATCCACTTCTACCATGAGAACTAAGGTAAAAGCAATTCCAAGTTCCAATAATCAAACAATGACACTGAAGTAATAGCTTATTGGTGGATAAAAATTTTAAAAATGCTTAAGAATATAGTTTCCTATTTTATCAAATACCACGTAATCGTAAATCTTACTTTATTCGTGATGATTTTGGTGGGCTTTCTAGGCTTTAGCAATCTACGCTTTGGCTTATTTCCACCTGAAGATGTTAAATATATCAATATTGGGGTACGTTATCCGGGAGCTTCGCCCATAGAGGTGGAAGAAGGAATAACCAATAAGATTGAAGAAGAGCTTAAGGGTATCACAGGCATCAAGCGTGTCACCTCCTCTTCCGAAGAAAATTACGCCAGTATTAAAATAGAATTGACATCAAATGCAACCGCTGATGTTGTATTAGATGATGTCAAAACAGCCGTTGAGTCCATCAATTCATTCCCTGATAATATTGAATCACCAGTAATTGAAAAGGAAGAAATTCTCAATCTGGCAGTGACCATAGGCATAAGTAGTTCAGAAATTCCCTTAACTGTACTAAAAGATATTGCTGAGGATATAAAAGATGATTTTTTGGCCGAAAAAGGAATTTCAAAAGTCTTCCTACTGGGTCTGCCGGATGAAGAAATAGAAGTGAGCGTCCGAGAAAGTGATTTGAAAAAATACAAGCTAAGCATAGCGGATATCAATCGCGCCATTGCTCAATCTAACATTAAGTCTTCAGGTGGAACCATTAAATCGTCTAAAGAAGATATTCTAATCCGTGCTTCCGCCAAGGAATACTATGCCGCAGGCTTATCGGACCTTATAATACTCGCTAATCCCGATGGACAAGTCGTTCGTTTGAAAGATGTTGCTGCTGTCAAAAATCAGTTTGCGGATGTACCTAATGATCGCTTCATCAATGGAGAAAGAGGAGTTATCATCAATGTGTTTGCTACCAACGATGAAGATATTTTACAAGTTGCTGATTTTTCCAAAAACTATATCCAAACTTTTAATGCAGAAAATACGAGAGTGGCAGCTACTCTGGTGAATGATTTGACGATCGGCTTGTCCCAGCAACTCAAAACATTGACAGCAAGTGGCTGGCAAGGCATTCTATTGGTTTTACTCATGCTTTCCATCTTTTTAAACTGGCGTGTAGCCATGTGGGTAGCTTTGGGTATTCCCGTTTCTTTAATTGCCATGTTCTTTTTGATGAATGTTTTTGGAGTAACAATCAACATTCTGTCTGTCTTCGGATGTATTTTGGTATTGGGTATTCTAGTAGATGACGGGGTTGTTGTTGCTGAAAACATCTATCAACACTCACAAAAAGGAAAATCTATTTATCAAGCAGCAGTTGATGGTACCATTGAAGTATTGCCATCTGTGCTTTCTTCCCTCCTGACCACCATTACTGTGTTTTCCTTGTTCTTTTTTATTGATGGCAGACTAGGAGACTATTTTAGCGACTTAGCTTTTGTGATCATTGTGACCTTATCGGTTTCAATTATTGAATGTTTCTTACTGTTGCCTGCTCATTTGGCTCATTCAAAAGCCATTGGAAAAGACCGAAAAGAAGCTCGATACGAAAAGTTTATCAATAGGCTATTTCTTGTTATTCAAAATCGGATCTATCGTCCTTTCTTCAAATTTGCAACCCGACTTCCCTGGGCTAATTTCTTGATTGGGATAAGTTCTTTAGCCCTTACTGTTGCATTGATAGCATCTGAAACTGTACAAAGCACCTTTTTTCCTAATATCGATCGAGATAACCTTACGGCAGAAATAAAATTACCCCCCAGTACGAATGCAGCAGTTACCAATGCAAAGCTAATTGAAGTTGAAGAAGCTGTTTACAGAGTAGACCAACAGTTGAGAAAAGTTAGAGGAGTAGACGAAGCGGTCGTTTTAAGTACTGAACGAATGTTGGGCCCCGGTTCCAACAGAGGAGCTGTCAATGTGACTCTATTGGAAGGAGAAACCCGAGGAATAAAAGCTTTCGATATAGGCGAGTTATTTAGAGCTGAGATTGGCAATATTCCCGAAGCTGAAGAGCTTACCATGTTTTTGGTAAATGCATTTGGTAAACCGATCTCCATTTCTATTACTCACCAAAATGATGATTTAGAAGAAATAAGACTTGTTAAAAATCGAATCATCAGTGCACTGAAAGCTGAAGACCGATTAAAAGATATTACTAATAATGATGAAAAAGGGGTGAAAGAACTTTCAATTTCACTAAAACCAAAAGCTGAATTGTTAGGATTGAATATACTGGAAGTGATCAATCAGGTTCGTGCTGGTTATTTTGGCTCAGAAGTTCAAAGCTTACAACGAGGGACTGAAGAAGTCAAGGTATGGGTTCGATATTCAGAAACAGCCAGATCAACTATTGATCAATTGGAAGATGTGGAAATTCGTACCCGAATAGGACAAAAATTCCCCTTATCAGAAATCGCCAATTTAAAGATGGAAGAGGGGGTTAAAGCCATCAATCACTCCGATTCCCGTCGTCAAATGTTAGTAGAAGCAGATATTTCAGCGCTTGATGTCTCAGTACCAAAGCTTCAAGGGGATTTAAAAGAAAAACTTCTAGAACCTTTGACGAAGGAGTTTCCTAAAATCAATTACAAGTTTGAAGGGCAAGCAGAAGAAGCAGAAAAAATGCAAGCATCTGTTAAAGTAGCCGGGCCACTTATTTTGATCATTATGTTATCATTGGTGGTTATTACCTTCCGGTCTTTTGGTCAGATGGGTTTGGTCTTTTTCTTAACTCCATTCTTATTATTTGGTGTTACTGTAGGTCATATGGTACATAACACTGCTCTTTCTATTTTTTCAGGACTGGGTACTTTTGCATTGATTGGGGTAATGATCAACAATGCCTTAGTGCTAGTAAGTACGTTTAACCAGCAGCTTCAAGAAGGACTTACCTTCAAAGATGCACTTCAGACAGCATCATTCAGTAGATTTCGCCCTATTGTTTTGACGACAATTACAACCGTAGCCGGATTGTTTCCATTGATTTTGAGTCAAGGTGTAGGAGCACAATTCTTACGTCCCACCTCTATTTCCATTGCTTATGGTTTAATATTTGGTATGTTTTTGACACTCTGTTTTTTACCCTCGCTATTGGTCATTTCTAACAGAGCCAACCAACTAATATATAGGCTAAAAAGAAGAAAGATACCGACACCGGAACAGGTAGAGCCGGCAGTGAGAGAATTGGAAGTACACATTTAAAATTAATAACTCAAAATGAAGAATATATTTCTATTCGTTGCATTAAGTATTGCATTAACTCCATTGATCAGTCAGACCAATCTAACTTTAGAAGAAGCTTTTCAGATTGCGCTTGAAAGCAATCAAGACATCAACATAGCTAAACAAAAATCAGTAGCTGAAAGTAAGAAAGTCTTCAAAGCCAATGCAGGTTTAACACCCGTAGTTAGCTTTTTTGGAAGCGGTGAATACAGTCTCAATAGTGTGCAATTGGCGGTCAATACTTTTGGGCCGGAAGGAGGTGGTACACAAGAAATTGGGCCAGAGTTTGGGGGTTCTATGGTTCACAATGCAGGTATACAAATTGATTATAGTTTATTCGATGGGGGACGTGGTAAAAAAAGATATCAGCAGCTACAAAACAGATCTAATTTATCGGCACTTCAACAGCAAGCTACGGTCGATAATACACTTAGTAAGGTATCACAATTGTATTTGAACATAGCAAGTCTTGAGCAATCACATAAACTATTGGAACAAAACATTGAGCTATCTCAAGAAAGACTCGAACGAGCACAATTGGCAAATAAATATGCCAAAGGAAATGAAGTATCCATCTTGAGCGCAAAAACTGATTTGAATACGGATATCATATCGCTGAAAAACCTTGAACGTACTATTAAAAACAGTAAAGTGGACTTGTTGCGGTTGTTGAATATTGATAATGATTTTTCTTTTAGTACGGATACCATTTTGAGCTTAAAAAGCTTACCTCCTTATGAAACTTTAAGAGCTGCTGCTTTGCAGAAAAACCCTGAGATATTATTAGCAAAGCAAGGAGTCATTATTGAAAAGCAACAGTTAGAAATCGTTAAATCTGATGATTTACCACAAATAAATGTCTTTGGTCGAAATAGCATTCTAAGACAAGATTATGAAGTAAATCAAATACAATACTTGCAAAGCATTGGTCCCAGCGCAGGATTTTCTATTTCTCGTACTATCTACAATGGCAATAAAAGACGCAAAGACAAAGAGATACAACAATTGCAGATCAATATCAGTGAACAAGAAGAGGTTTTGGTTACTCAAAATGTCCTGAAGGACCTAGAAAAATCATGGAACACTTACCAGAATATTAAAGAGCAGGTTGCCTTTGAGCAGGAAAACTTGCCGTTTTACCAGGAGAACTTGCGCTACCTTCAAATAGATTACAAAGTCGGAAAGGCAACAGATACGGACATCCGTACCGCTCAGCTCAATTTATTATCAGCACAACTTAGCATCACTCAAAAGCAAATAGAACTAGAAATAGAACATTTCAAACTGCTCAAAGCAGCAGGTTTAATCACTACTTTTTAAATTGATAAAAATGAAGACTTTACTCATTTCAATCCTTTCTTTTTACTTATTCACTCAGCCTAACACTACTAATTT
This sequence comes from Bacteroidota bacterium, assembly GCA_038530915.1. GTDB lineage: Bacteria > Bacteroidota > Bacteroidia > Chitinophagales > Saprospiraceae > JANQPA01. Next base: position 866 of record JBCBCD010000285.1, on the reverse strand, counting down.
GTCGATTAACATCAACGATATTGACAAAGTGGGTGAAGGTCAAATTAGAGTGTTTTTGTGGGACCATTCCGAAGGCTTTCCCAGCAAAATTGAAAACGCCAGATACAAAGGTACTATTAGTGAGTTTGGGGAGACTGCTACTTACCAATTTGAAGGAATTCCATATGGAGATTATGCGGTTTCAGTACATCAGGATAAAAACAAAAATGACGAAATGGACACAAATTTCCTTGGAATTCCAAAAGAACCCGTAGGTGCTTACAATATGAAAGGTATTGGTAAACCTAAATTCAAAAAAAGTATAGTGACCTTAAATCAACCTACCCACCAATTGAGCATTAAAATGATGAATGACTAGATAATGTATGAAACTTCCCAAAGAAACAACCATTTGGTCAACTATTGAATGATTTTTAGCATTATCCAACCAAAGAGGGTCTTCTAATTATGAAGATCCTCAGCGGTTGTTTCTGCTTTTTTTACGATTGCTACAATTAAAACTTCAAATGAGAACAGCAGCATTTTGGCGAGACAGATTGATCTTTTTTGTTGCCATATGGTCATTCACCATGGCGATAGTCTCATTTATCTTAATTGTATCCACCAACGGAATAAACGAAGCATATTGGAATAGCATACTAAATATCGGAATTAGAGCAATTTTCAACTTTGGCAGTTATATTCTCATTTTTTCAATAGCCATTAACTGGCTGAATCGATATTTTCCTTACAATAAAAAGTTACTTTTTTATAGACTATCAATTAGTGGAGTACTTATTTTGTTTGTTGCTTATAATTTTGCTACCATCAACAAGAATTTTCCTTTCCCACAAGTTTTTCAGGATGTTGAAGATGATTTCTTGTTT
>JBCBCD010000284.1:0-7908 GCA_038530915.1 Bacteroidota bacterium | reverse complement strand
AGCTGAAGTTCAGGGTTCATAATGCTTTGTGCGCAAGTAGGTGAGAAAACTTTAAGCAACTTCAATTATAAAATCTCAAAATATCAATTATTTGTAAGTGAAATCGTAAGCTGATATAGCTGGTTTTTTATTCATATAATCAGTAACAATATTAAAAGTCAGTTATATGAAGTTTATTTTTAATGCTATTTTTATTTATGGAGTATGATTTTTTGCTTAAAAGTTGGTTTATTTTCAAAAAAAAGGGCATATTAGATGAACAAATTACATGCTAAATGAATCTATATGTGATTTCTGACGTATAAAAGTAAATATCTAGTTTTAGTTTTATTGCCTACTTCAAGTCTCCCTCAAATCAAAATATTCAGCAGAATCCTTCAAAAAAAGGGGGGCTTAATATTCACTTCAAAAAATCCATCCCTACAAATGGTGAAAAATGGATATAACAAGTTGTTTGCAACTCGTTATATAGTAATCCTTTATGCGAAATATCCTGTTTTTATTTAATTAATTAATGAGTTGATTATTTAATAGATAAATGTTTTTATGCAAAGAAATTGTGTTTCTTTTGTTATAGGTAGTTTTTACCATGAAAAGTCATTTTTAACCAAGCATATGTAATTTTTACCCTTTTGTATCATTTAATAAAAAAATAGTTAAATATTACGAATTATAAAAAAACATTGTATATTGCACGTGATTCCTCTTAATAACTACTATAGCCCAAATTCATGTATTCAGTAATGAATACTTTTTCCTGGTTATAAGTAGCTCCCGCTTTAATAAATAACAAACAACTATTTGGACGCTTTACTTTATTTTTAAAGTAGTCATTGGGTTAAATGATTTATTCATTTAGCTAATGATGTTTTCTACATTAAAGGTTGACTTTAATGTGGTTTAAATTATTGATTTTAAGTTGATTATGCTGTCTTGTGACGATTAGGTTCGTTGCAAGGGCTAAAGCATATTCTCCATATTTATTTAATTGTATAATACTACTGTCATGTCACCTAAATTTTACATTAATCCCGAGAGGCGAAGCTTTAGCTTTTACTCTCTTTCCGCACTAATGCTAATTATTTTAGCAGCACTTTCCTACAAATATCAAACCGATGAAATTTCCAAGTCCGAAGGGGTCGATACTCCTTCAGCATTGGAAAATAATATGTTGGTAGCCAGCCTGGCTTTTGACGACGATATCGATCCTCCCCCAAGTCCTAATTGTGGTTCGGGAAATACCCTCTTATGGGAAAATGATATTGATATAGATGATGATGATGTAGACGTAGATCTGTTAATGTACAGAAACAACAATACACTTCATACCATTTATGATGGTAACCTTCCCTCTGAATTCGATGGCAATGTAACAGTGGATATTACAGAAGCTATTGCTTGGGATGGTTATGAAGATAGGGATGATTCTGGTAATCAACCCAATGAAAAATTTAAGGTCATCTTTTTATTAAATGGCCAATTGGTAGGTTCTTCTAATTGGACTGGTAGCAATAGCAGTGGTAATGACGGGATTGCAACCGGTGTTGAATCTGATTATTGGCGTGGAGGATTAGGTACAATAGTGCTTCCTAATGGAGCTGATCAAATAAAGCTCGTGCACTGGTCAAATAGTACTTATGGCATGGGAGATGGATCCAATGCCAACTCGGTTGTTCCTGCTAGTGTTTGTATGAGCTATAATGGAAATGGTGGTGGATCTTCTTCTTGTGATGCTGATATCACTTCTTTGATCTTTAATGACCTGAGTGGAAATAGTGATGTAACCATCCAGGATGGACAAACTTACCACTTAAACAATGATTTACCATCTTCATTCAATATTGAAGCCATTGCTAATTCTAGCACTGATAAGGTGAAATTCACTTTTACAGGTAGAAGTGATAATACAGAAAATAATGAACCTTACAGATTGCCAACAGATGATGTAGCTCTCAGCCTGACTCCTGGCACTTACACTGTTACTGCTGAGGCTTTCGACGATCATGGAAATAGCTGTGAAACAGAATCAGCGACCTTTACCATTACCAATACATTTAGTAATCCGGGCACTGAAGAATGTGCAAATAGATCTGTAAGCAATACTGTAAAATGTAGTGGTGGAGATAATTATGGATTTTACTTGGTGGCAAGTGGCATTGGTAGTCGATATAGTGTTTCTGGTGGGTCATTTGTAGAATATACCAACGGTACAGCTCGCTATACAGCATCCTTGACCAATACAAATAATTCTTCTTATAAATTTGACATTGATGTTATTTTTACGGGTAGAAATACGAATGGAGCAAATGGAAGCCCTAAAAGTAATGAATGTGGTAATGAAGATACAGGTGATTGGTATTATTACTCTTCTGCTTCTGGTTCTTTGACTGGTAAAGATGACTTCTCTGGCGCTTACATAACAATTTCAAATACTGGAGCTTCTTTCCAGTTGGGTAAAGGAGCTAATGTTACACATAATGATGTAACTGAGTTTGGTGCTTCTGGATGGTTTAATGCTCACGTTCAGTCTCAACCACATAGTGGCCCTCATTTAAGCCTGACTGGAGATTCTGACATCAACATTCAATTGTCAGGTGAAGCTTGTGATTGCTTTGGTGGTAGTATAAGTGTACATGCAGGCTCTGATGAAACCATATGTAGTGGTTCAAGTGTAACTTTAACAGCTACTCCTAGCGGAGGCAGTGGTTATTCTTATTTGTGGAGCAATGGTAAAACGACGCAAAGTATAACCGTTTCGCCATCTTCAACGAAAACTTATGGGGTTACAGTTACTGCTGGTGGTTCTTGTGAAGCTTCCGATCATGTGAAAGTAACCGTTGAAGATTGTTGTACAGGTGAATTAACCGGTATTATCTTCAATGACCTTTCTGGTAATAGTGATGTAAGCATTCAAAATAATGGTACTTATGATTTAAAAGATGATTTACCTTCCTCTTTCAATATTGAAGCTTATGCTATAGGGCATTTTGATAATATTTATTTTGACCTTAGTGGCCATGGTACAAAGAAAGAGAGCACTTCTCCTTATCGCTATCCAACAGATGAGGTTGTTCTCAATATCACTCCTGGAGATTATACTTTAACTGTTAAAGTAAGAGATGAAAACGATGTAGTTTGTGATGAGAGAACGGTGAATTTTACCATTACTCATGAGCCCGATGACCCAGGCGATGAAATCTGTGCTAACCGCTCGGTAAGTAATACACACAGATGTACTAGTGGTGATAATTATGGGTTCTTTTTGGATGCAAGTGGTATCGGAAATAATTATTCTGTCTCTGGAGCATCCTTCAAAGAATTTACAAATGGAACAGCTCGCTACACTGCTTCTTTGACCAATACCAACAATTCTGATTATAAGTTTGATATTGATGTAATTTTCACTGGAAGAAATAAGAATGGAGCTAACGGAAGTCCAAAGTCAAATAATTGTGGTGATGAAAATTCCGAAGCTTGGTATTATTACTCTTCAGCATCCGGCTTTTTGATCGGTAAAGGTGACTTTGCAGGAGCGTATATAACACTATCAAATACAGGTCCTTCATTCCAATTGGGTAAAGGAGCAAATGCAACTCACAATGATATTACAGAATTTGGTGCTTCCGGTTGGTTCAATGCACATCTACAAAGCCAACCTAATAGTGGCCCACATTTAAGTCTTAATGGGGATTCTGATATCAATATTCAACTTTCTGGTACAGAATGTGAATGTTTTGATGCCATTTCTGTAGATGCCGGTGATGATGAAACCATTTGTGATGGCTCTAGCGTAACATTGACTGCTAACCCTAGTGGAGCAAGCGGTTATTCTTATTTGTGGAGTACTGGAGCAACAACTCAAAGCATTACCGTTTCACCATCTTCTACAAAAACTTATGGTGTTACTGTGACTGCCAGTGGTGCATGTGAAGGTGCTGATCACGTAAAAGTAACGGTTGAAGATTGCTGTACTGGTGTATTAGATGAGGTTTTCTTTAATGACTTAAGTGGTAACAATGATAAACCATTAGAGAACAATGGTACATATGATCTGAATGACGATCTCCCATCGTCTTTCAATATTGAAGCAACTGCTAGTGGAAGTTTTGACGATATTCTATTTGAACTAAGTGGTGTTGGATCTAATGATCAAGATATTTTTCCTTATCGTTATCCGTCCGATGATGTTGCATTAAATTTGACTCCAGGTACTTACACTTTAACCGTTAAAGTGAGGGATAGTGATGGGGCTACCTGTGATCAACTAGTGGTTACATTTACTATTACTCATGAGCCAGATGATCCGGGTGACGAAATCTGTGCCAACCGCTCAGTGAGTAATACCGACCCTTGTAATGGAGGTGATGATTACGTATTTTATTTACCTGCAAGTGGAATTGGAAATAGATACTCTATTTCTGGTGGTTCTTTTGTTGAATTTACCAATGGAACAGCTCGTTACACAGGAACATTGATCAATACAGATAATTCGAATTACAAGTTTGATATCGATGTCATCTTTACAGGTAGAAATACGAATGGAAATAGTGATAGTCCCAAAGGAAATAGTTGTGGCAGCGAGGATACTGAAAAATGGTATTATTATTCTTCCGCTTCTGGTTTTTTGATCGGTAAAGATGATTTTGCTGGTGCTTACATAACAATTGAGGATACAGATGCTTCCTTCCAGTTGGGTAAAGGTGCAAATGTCACACACGATGATGTTTCAGACTTTGGTGGTTCTGGTTGGTTCAATGCACATTTACAAAGTCAGCCCACTAGTGGACCACACTTAAGCATTAGTGGCAACTCTGATATTAATATTCAATTATCAGGCTCTGAGTGTGAATGCTTTGATCAAATTTCTGTAGATGCTGGTGATGATGAAACCATTTGTGATGGCTCAAGTGTAACCTTAACAGCTAACCCTAGTGGGACTAGTGGTTATTCTTATTTGTGGAGTACTGGAGCAACAACTCAAAGCATAACTGTTTCACCATCTTCTACAAAAACATACGGCGTTACAGTAACAGCAAGTGGGGCATGTGAAGGATCTGATCATGTAAAAGTGACTGTTGAAGAATGCTGTACTGGTCTATTGGATCAGATCTTCTTCAATGACTTGAGTGGCAACAATGACAAAAACATACAAAATAATCAGACATATGATCTGAAAGATGATTTACCATCTTCTTTCAATATCGAAGCTACTGCAACAGGCAATTTTGATAATATATTTTTCCAGTTGAGTGGCCATGGTACTAAAGTGGAAAATTCTTCACCTTACAGGTATCCTAGTAATACAACGCCTTTAAATATTAATCCGGGCACCTACACTTTGACTGTACAGGTAAGGGATGATAACAATGTAGTTTGTGATGAAAGAATAATTACTTTCACCATTACTCATGAACCTGATGATCCAGGGGATGAAATTTGTGCAGATCGCTCTGTTAGTAATACAGAAAGATGTACTAGTGGAGATGATTATGGGTTCTTCTTAGAAGTCTCAGGTATCGAAAATACCTATCGCACATCAGATGATAAATTTGTTGAATTCACCAATGGTACTGCACGATATACAGCACATTTAACCAATGTGGACAATTCCGATTATCAGTTTGAAATTGATGTTGTCTTCACGGGTAGAAATAGAAATGGAGCGAATGGAAGTCCCAAATCCAACAATTGTGGTACGGCTGATACAGACGCTTGGTATTACTACTCATCTGCATCAGGGTTTTTAGTGGGTAAAGGAGATTTTACCGGTGCTTACATAACTTTATCTAATACTGGCCCATCCTTCCAATTGGGTAAAGGAGCTAATGCTACCCATAATGATGTGACTGAGTTTGGTGCTTCTGGTTGGTTCAATGCCAATATTCAAAGTCAACCAACAGATGGACCTCACTTAAACCTTACAGGCGATTCTGATATCAACATACAATTATCAGGCTCAGAATGTGAATGCTTTGACGAAATTACTGTTGAGTTAGGACCTGATCAAACCATTTGTAAAGGAAATTCCGTAACGCTTACAGCCGATGCAAGCGGAGGTTCTGGTTATACTTATAAATGGAGTACAGGGGCAACTACTCAAAGTATCACAGTTACACCAAATTCTACTCAAACATATGGTGTTACAGTAACAGCAAGTGGTGCTTGTACTGGCTCTGATCATGTAAAAGTTACTGTGATCGACCCTCCTCATATTTCTATTCATCTTGATGATAATAACATTTGTGAAGGAGAAACGGCAACTTTTACTGCCAATGTAAATAATGGAAGTGGCTGTGGCACCTTGACATGGCAAATTAAAGAAGGTGATGGTTCCTTCCAAAATGTTGAAACAGGCAACTCTTATACAACGAGTTCTAGTTTAGATGCAGGTTCTTACACGGTTAGAGCTGTATTAGATTGTTCTGCTACAGGTTGTGGAGATGTAGTTTCTGAGGAGAAACATCTGACCATTAAGAAAAATACGGACATAGAAATCTCTTCAGATAAAGATATGATCTGTGAGGGTGAAACCATTCATTTTACAGCTGTAAAATCTGGTGAAGATTGTACAGTGAAATGGCAATTGAAAAGAAAATCTGATTCAGACTTTCACCAAGTTGGAACCGGTATGACTTACAACACGGATACAGGTCTTGAACCTGGAGTATATGAGGTAAGAGCGAAGTTAAGTTGTTCTGGAGGTGATGACGAAGGAGGCGATGATGAAGATGATGAAGAAGGAGGTGATGAAGAAGACGAAGAAGAAGGAAGTGATGAAGAAGAAGACGACGAAGGAGGTGATGATGAAGGCAACAAGTGTGGAAGTAACCTTTCAGAAATAATAGAAATTACAATAGTAGAAGATCCAGAAATTTCTATTTCTTCAAATGGTGATAAGATTTGTGAAGGAGGAGTGGTAACCTTTACAGCTCATACTTCGGGGGGCTTCAATTGTAGCGATGTACAGTGGCAATTGAAAATTGGTTCCGGCTCATTCACAAATGTAGCAACAGGTGATTCTTATTCAACATCGGCTTCATTAATAGCAGGTAATTATACAATTAGAGCAAAATACAACTGTTCAGGTGCTGGTTGTGATAATGCAACCTCCAATGAAGAACACCTGTTGATTGTTCCTGACCCTCAGGTAAACATCTCTACAGATGGAGATGAGATCTGTGAAGGTGGTCAAGTAACCTTTACCGCGGTAACTTCAGGTGGATTTAATTGTGATGACGTACAATGGCAGCTAAAATCAGGCAATGGCTCTTTTGAAAATGTGGCAACAGGTGATACTTATACAACACCTACAAGTTTAACAGAAGGATCATATCAGGTAAAAGCAATCTATTCCTGTCAAGGAATAGCGTGTGATGATGCTTCTTCAAATATTGTTGATCTTGAAATTTTACCTGCTCCTGAAGTGACCATCAGTGCACCAGCAGATAAGATTTGTGTAGGCGGAAGTGTAACCTTTACAGCAGTTACTTCTGGAGGTACAGATTGTAACGATGTACAATGGCAATTGAAATCAGGTAACGGCTCATTCACAAATGTAGCAACAGGTGACACTTACGATGCATCTGGCTTAGGTGAAGGCGATTACACGATTAGAGCTATTTATACTTGTTCTGGTTCAGATTGTGGAGATGCTACTTCTAATGAATTAAACCTAGAAGTCTTACCAGATCCTGAGGTGACAATCAGTGCACCAAGTGATAAGATCTGTGTAGGTGGAGATGTAACGTTCACGGCACAGACATCTGGTGGTTTTGGCTGTGATGATGTACAGTGGCAGTTGAAGACGGGCAATGGTAGTTTTGTAAATGTAGCAACAGGATCTACTTATGATGCAAGTGGCTTGGATGAAGGCGATTATCAAATCAAAGCGATCTTAAGCTGTTCAGG
>JBCBCD010000283.1:0-7921 GCA_038530915.1 Bacteroidota bacterium | reverse complement strand
ATACATTTGCTCCTCCCTGAAGAAATAAATTGATAGCACCTCCTCTTAATTGATTTGAGGATCCACCAGAAAGAGCCTGACCATTCTGTATAGTAAAATCTTTAAATGTTACTGATACACCCGAACTTGACATGCGAAATACTTCATCATCCGCCGCCGCAAAAGAAGCAGCTCCTTGTATGATCGTCTGATTGCGCCCTAGCCCTTGTATAGTTACACTTTTGGTGATATTGATGTTGTCTTCAGTATGCACAGCATCCCGAACTTCAATAACATCTCCGGATGTGGCTGCTGTGATTGCGGCAGCTATGGTCGTATGATCACAACCGGAAGCACATACAGTTAAATCTTGAGCATTGAGTGAAAAGTAAGTAATTAAAGTAAAAACACTAGAGAGTAATATTTTTCTCATGAATTAAAGGTGTAATAAATGAATGTGTTAAAATAAAAAAAGCAGGATGAAATACTCATCCTGCTTTTAAATTCTTAAGAGACATATGACTAAGCCAGATGTGATCTTACCATCCAAGCCATTTTTTCATGATCTTCCATCAAAGCTGTTAGGATATCAGCAGTACCTGCATCTTTGTGTTGCTCACAAGTTACTACTCCTTCTCTCAATACTCTAATCACCATCTCATGATCTAATAAGATGTTTTGTAGCATCTTAACTGCATCACCACCCAAGTGATCTGTTTCCTGAAGCCTTGCTATTTGTTTAAAAGCAGCCAATGATCCTGGTGAATAGCTTCCCAGACTACGGATGCGCTCAGCAATTTCGTCTATGCGCTTCGCCAAATCTTCGTATTGTTCTTCAAACAATTCGTGAAGTGGAGCGAAAAACATTCCTTCTACATTCCAGTGGTAATTTCTCAATTTAATGTATAGGATATGTTCATCTGCTAAAAGTTGAGTAAGTACCTCAACTACCTTAGATCTATTGTCTTTGCTAATACCAATATCTACTCTATCGTCAGCAGGGTTGGTTTTTTGTGTTACGTCCATTTTCTAGATTTTTAATAGCTAAATTACACAACAATAACATTATTAAGTATGCAAGGTTTAGGATATTCTTCTTTTGAGACTTATATGTAAATAGTCTAAATTAACTGAACATCCCTTTGTGATCTATAGCTTGTTTAACGTGTCCCAAATGGTGTCTACTATGCCAGGAATAGATCCCAAGATTGATTTCCATAGTAAACGTTCTATTGTATTCAGGATGTAAAAATGTCCTTGGCCATTCTTCCGGACCAAAACTCATCAATAATCTTGACCAGCGAGCATGTAGACCTTCTAATATCATTATTGATTCTTCAATAGGCGCATCTAAATAATCCACTTGCTTGGCCCATGCTTCTTCATTATAAGGTTTGATGGTTGGATTATCTTCTGTTGAAGCCAACTTAAATCGGGTAAAAGCATTCATATGGCTATCTGCACAATGATGGACGACTTGTTTGATCGTCCATCCTCCTGGCCTGTAGTGCCATTCAAATGCTTCTTTGTCCAAGTCAGATATTGCTTCCTTAAGCTGAGTAGGAAAAGCTGCAATGTCCCTAATCCAATCAACTATGATTGCTCCAGTGATTGGACGCGGTCTTTTGAACTTTCCTATTGGATATTTAAGTTGCTCTACATCAACCATCTTAGAGTTGTTTTAAAATTTCTGCTATTGCCATGTCCAATTGTGGATCTCTACCATTTAATCGATCTTCAAAAGTTTCTCTAACATAAATATCCGGTGCCACACCTGTTCTTTCCAGGTTGTCGCCACCCAAGGTATAACAACCCCAGGAAGGCAATCTATAAAATGAACCATCAACTAAGCCTTTTCCTGAAGTAAAAATGATCCAGCGATAAGTTTCTGTACCCAATATTTTACCCAAGCCCAATTCCTTAAACCCGGCAGCTGTCATTTCTGCATCACTCAAACTTTGCTCGTTAGTCATTAGAATGATAGGCTTGTTTGCTGGATTAAAATTAGATTGGTTGGTCAATTCGCCTTCTCTGTATTTCCAGTTCAAATAAGTTTTTTGAGAAAGAAACCTCAAAACGTTGTCATGTACATTTCCTCCAGTATTCCATCTTAAATCCAGAATCAAAGCATCTCTTTGTTGGCCTTCAGAAACCATCTCTTTTAAGAACTTTTGCAATTCTCCTCCACCCATATTCTTCATATGCACATAGGCTATGCGTTTGTTGCTCATTTCATCAACCTTCTCTTGACACTGATCTTCCCACTCATCGTAAATCAAGTTTCTGACAGTGAAGTATGAAGTAGGATGAATTTTTACATCAAACTCACTTCCGGCACGCTCAAAAGTCAATTTGATTTCATCTTCTCTGGCAGGAGCATTGAAATACATTTCACGGTTCATATCTGAATCAACTCGATTGTCATTAACCGCTATCAGGCGATCTCCTTTTTTGATGTCTAAATCCGGGTAATCAGCCGGACTTTCTTTGACAATACGATCTACTCGGTATGGATCTTGATTTTGAAATAGGATACCTGTTGCTAAACTGGTTGTACCATAATAAGTGCTCTCTTCTCTACCAAAAGTAGAAAACCCAAAGTGGGAAGTATTCAATTCTCCTAATAGATCATTGGTCATCTTGCGAAGGTTCTGTCTGTTGTTGACATAAGGCAAATAAGCGGCATAACGATCACGCATCTCTGACCAGTTTATACCATGGAAAGTTTCATTGTAAAAGTTTTCTTCCAAATTGGCCCAGGTTTCATAATACATCTGATTGAATTCATCATTCAGGTTTCTTCTAAAGGAATGATTGATTTCGATTGCTTTTGTACTGTTTCCACCTAAGTTGATTTCAGTGATATTGCCTCTAATGATGGTATAGTATTTATTTTTAGCGGTTTTGATGTTCAAACCAAAAGCTGTAGCTCCTTTAATGGCTGTTGTTTTAGGACGCTCAAATGGTTCTAAAACTGTTTTCCACATTTTATAAGATCCTTCATCATGATTAGAAGTATACAGTAAAGTTACCTTATCTCCTTTATGGATTACGTAAGGTGGATTTTGTGTTCCAAAAGTTACACCTACAGAAGTAGCTCTATCCATCAAACCATCCATGTCTATCTCTAGCATTGGCTTTTCTTCTTCCTTTTCAGTGGTATCTTTTTTCTCTTTCTTTTCTTTTTCTGCAAAAAGCTCATCAAACTTATTGGATTTGAATGGCCTTGCTCTTCGCTGTAAAGAAGTGCGGTAGATGTTTGCATCTCTCAAACCATAAGGGTATGAAGCTTGTGTAGGATTGGATACGAAATATAGATAACTGCCATCTGGTGAAATAACAGGAGCATTTTCTGAAACAGCTGTATTGGATAAGTTGGATTTCTCCTTTGTGTCTATGTTGATCAAATAGATTTCAGTCTCAAAATTTTTCTTTGCATTATAAACCACATGTTTGTCATCAAAAGCAAAGTGTGGTCTGGAGTTTTGAAAACCCCATAATTCATCTTTGGCTAACAAACTACTTTCAAAGCTTTCCAGGTCTATCAATCTTACTTCATCTCTTCCACTGAAGTAAACTGCTTTGGAACGATCGCTATTCATTGCCATGAATCTATTGTTGCGATTGTCGCTTGTCAATTGTTTTTCTTTACCAGTACCATCAGCTGAAATGGTAAACCAGTTTTGATAACCACCTACTGTTTGACTAAAAATCAGACTCTTATCATCTTCCAACCAATATACCTCCATAACACGACCATCAGTACGAGTAGCCAATTGTTTTACATATTTTCCTCCAATGTCACTCACGAATAATTCTCCTCTGGACACAAAAGCAAATTTTTTCCCATCACTGGAAACATCAAAGTCAGAGACATTTCTTCTGGTGTTGAAGGTTTGTTCTTTGGCTAGTGTTTTATTTCGATTAACCAATACTTCAACTTTCTTACTTCTCTTGCTCTTTGTATCAAAAGTATACAATTGGTAATCTCTATGGAAAACGATAGTTGATCCATCGGCACTCACAAAGGGTTCCCAAATGGCTGTTTCAAACTTCGTTAAGCGCTTTTTCTTACCATTGTCAAAAGTGTACAGGTTGTATTCACCATTGTATTCATCACTAAGAAAATAGACAGTGCCATTGCGATCGATCGTTACATCAAAATCTTTACCATCGTAAGTAGTGTGCTCTTTGTATTCTTTAGTTTCAGGATTGTAGGTTTTGATATTTGGGTTAAAAGCACCTTTGTATCTTTTCCTGTTTGCAAAATTATTACTTTCCCAACTCTCATTGAAATAAATGTCACCAGTAGAAGGATGTATGGCTACATTGTGTAAGTTGTTGAAGTAATGGTTGAAAAGATACTTAGGAGTTCCGCCATTGATGTTTACTTCATAAGTATTGATTCTACTCAATCGACTGGAAGTAAATAGGACGGATTGGCTGTCCCAAGTCCAATTGGAAACCACATCGCTTCCTTGGTGGTACGTAAGTTGTTTGATATCTCCACCACCTAAAGGCATAATAAAGACATCACTGTTGCCATATTGAGTGGACGTAAACGCCAGCCATTTTCCATCAGGTGAAATTCGTGGGTGCGTTTCATTACCATCTAAAGCAGTAATACGTACAGCCAAGCCACCATCTTTACTCACCTGCCATAGATCACTATCATAAGAGAAAATAATGATCTTGCCATTCGGACTTAAAGTTGGATTTTCAGTAAAGTAAGCTTCTTGATTTTGCGAAAAAAGTGAAAAAGGAATAAATAGTGCTAAGGTTAATAATAAATGCTTCATAAGTATTATGGTGATTTTGTTCATTTTTTCATACTCTCATGCTGTTGGTACTGGAATTTAAGAGACCATAAGAGCATGAGAGTATAAAAATAGGCTGACCTAACAATATAATTGCAAAGTAATTTTGCCTGGTTGATTAAATGAATTGTATAGCTAGTCAGAAAAGCAGACTGCAACTTTTAAAAAAAACAATAAATGGAAAGTTGAGTATACTCATACTTTTCATCTAGTGCACTTCGTGTTATGAGAATTATTGGGTACAAATTGGCCCATAAATGTATGAAATATCCTGAGAATAGAGCTGTTTGGAGTGGATAGATTTTTTAAAAGAAGCCAAATAATATAAAATCAAATTTCTTTAGAAATGTTCAAAAAAAGCAAATGAAATTTAGTTAACGCAGAGTTTACAAAAGGTTAATCTCGTTTTTTTCAGTAGTTGCTTGCTATTATTTTATTTCAGGCTATTAAAAACCAAAATTAAACTATGAAAAGAGTTTATCTATTTTCACTTTGCTTGCTAGTTGCAACGATGGTTGCAGCTTACAGTGGCCTTGTTGGTGATTTTTCATTAGATAGCTTGAAGGAGGTTATAGCTCCACAAGCTGTTGAAAAAGTTGCTGAAGAGGCAAAAAAACCTGAACCTGACGCAAATCTTGAATTTCAAGATTTTACCCTTCGAATCATCCACAACAATGATGGAGAATCCAGAATTGTTAGTGAAACAATTGATGGAAAAGTCGTTGGTGGTGCTGCAGAATTCAAAACAGCAGTAGATAGCTTAAAAGCTACTGGTGTTTCAAACATTACCTTGTCATCTGGTGACAATTTCTTAGCTGGTAAAAACTTTGCTGCTTCTTTGAACAGAGCGGATGGTTTGCCATTCTATGATGTAGAAGTACTTGAAGCGATTGGTTATGATGCAATTTGTATCGGAAACCACGATTTTGACTTTGGCCCGGACGTTTTAGCAGACTTCATTAATGACTTTACAGTAAATACACCTCCTTATTTGTCAGCTAACCTTGATTTTTCTGGAGAAGCTAACCTTCAGACATTGGTAGATGCTGATCGTATTGCTCCAAGAACGATTGTAGATGTTGATGGTGAGCAAGTGGGTGTGATTGGTTTGATTACTGAAAGTATAGGAAATATATCTTCCCCTGGAAATGTACAAGTTGATTTTACCCTGGTAGCAACAGCACAGGCACAGATCGACTCTTTGACTAATGCAGGAGTTAATAAAATTATCCTTATCACACACTTGCAATCTATCGAAAATGAACTTGACTTAATTGCTCAAATTCAGGGAGTAGATGTAGTAATTGCTGGTGGTGGAGATGAATTATTAACCAATGATCCTTCTATTGCTTTGGACGATCAGTCTGTGTTTGGTGAGTATCCATTACCAGCAACAGATGTGAATGGTGATACAGTATATGTAGTAACTACACCTGGTAACTACCGTTATGTGGGTAACTTAACTGTTCACTTTGATGATGCAGGTAATGTAACAGAGATTGTTGATGGTTCTGATTTAATCTTAATTGAAGGTTTTGCTGCTGATTCAGCCTTGCAAGCTTCTGTGACAGATTCAATCGTAGCTGCTAATGCTGCATTGGCTAGCAACATCATTGCAACTTCAGAAGTTGACCTTGACGGAGTTAGAGGCAATGTAAGAACAATAGAAACCAACCAGGGTAACCTAATTACTGATGCTTTCTTATGGTTGGCTGAAAGAGAAAGAGATGCTAGAGGCCTCGATCCAAACTTACCAATCGTAAGTATGCAAGGTGGTGGTGGTATCCGTAACGACAATGTAATTCCTGCTGGGGATTTTTCAGAGGTATTTACCTTTGATATGTTGCCATTCTCCAACACAGTAGTTGTATTGGATCCAATAACACCTACTCAGTTCAAGACTGTTTTGGAAAACTCTGTATCAAGTATACCTGGTGCTTCAGGTAGGTTCTCACAAGTAGCGGGTTGTGAGATTGTTTATAATCCGTTTGGAGATCCACAAACGACTAATGAACAAGATGAGATTGTTCTTTTCGATGGTGATCGTATCATCTCAGCTACATTGGCTGATGGAACTGAAATCATCAAAGATGGAGAAGTAGTAGATGGTGCTCCAAATATTTATATTGTCACTAACAGCTTTACTGCTGCAGGCGGTGATGAATATTATGTATTTGATGGGTTGACTTCTACACAAATTGCTCCTTCATATCAAAGAGCTTTATTCGATTTCATTGTTGATCCAACAGGTTTAAATGGTGTAATCACAGCTGCTCAATATCCAGAAGGTGGTGAAAGTCGTATTGCTAAAGAATCAATTGTAATAGAAGATTCTGATAAGACATTTGACTTATTCCCAATTGGAACTTTCCAAACCGGAATCTTTGATGAAAGTGCTGCAGAGATTGTAGCATATGATGCAGGATCACAAAGAGCCTTCTTTACTAATGCAGATAAAAATTCAGTTTCTATCATTAGTATTTCAAATCCTACTAAGCCAAGACAAATTGCAGATATCGATATGTCTGTTTACGGTGCAGGAGTTAACTCTGTAGCAGTTTATGATGGCTTGGTTGCCGTGGCTGTAGAAGCTGAAGCAGTAGATGCAAATGGTAGTGTAGTATTCTTCGATACAGATGGTGCTTACATCAACGATGTAGAAGCAGGTGTTCTTCCTGACATGCTTATTTTTACTCCAGATGGTACACGTGTATTAACAGCGAATGAAGGACAGCCAGATGATGATTATACAATTGATCCAGAAGGTTCAGTTTCTATCATCGATGTAGCAAATGGTGCAGATAGTGCAAAAGTAGTAAATATAAACTTCCAGTCATTGAATGGTACTGAAGATTCATTGAGAGCACAGGGAATCAGAATTTTTGGTCCTGGTGCTTCAGCTGCTCAAGATTTTGAGCCGGAATATGTAACCATTACAGAAGATGGAAGCACAGCATATGTAATCCTACAGGAAAACAATGCCATCGCCGTTATTGATCTTGAAACGAGTACTCTAAGTGGGGTTGTTCCTTTAGGATTTAAAGATCATAGTGCAGATGGTAATGGTTTTGATGCAAGTAACCGTTCAGAATTGATCGATATCCGTCCTAGACCAACCTTTGGTA
>JBCBCD010000282.1:0-7946 GCA_038530915.1 Bacteroidota bacterium | reverse complement strand
GCACGCTTATGAGATCGTCTACCTACAGGCTAACCATATTTTGCCCTTACAGGGCTGTTATACTTGATCATCATACATTTTGCCACTACACCCTTTGAGCAAAGTGACAAAGTAGTATTATTTATAATGAAGTTGGTAAATCTGTTGGATTTACCAACTTCATTGACAGCATTTATCAATTAATAATTATTCTTTTATTTACAATTGCTCCATGGTTTGATGCATCTTCAATCACCATTCTTATCACATAGATTCCTGGCTTCACATCACTAAAATTATAATTATCACTTCCTATTTCTGTTCGTAGCACTCTCCCATTCATATCCAACAATTCCACTTCAACAATACGCCCATCTCCTTCCACTTCCGCCTTGAATCTTCCATCTGAAGGGTTGGGAAAAATTTTTATTCTGTCATATTCCTGAGCTAGGGATGCTGTAGAAGTAACATTGCCTGTGATTTCTTCAAAAAAACGAGTCATAGAGTAAAAGATATTACCATGTCCTTTCACTTTAATCGCTCCTCTCCTACCAGCTAAGTTATCAGGAACAGTAACTACAGCAAAGCCATTATTGGGTACTTCCAAAGCCAAAGGTATTTGTTCGCGCCCCATACTATCCATAACCAGAAAAATATCAATCAAGGGGGTATTGAAAGGACTTTTATCGGTACCAGCCACTTCCCATTGGATGACTTGGTTAGAACCTGCGGGCCAGGTAACAGACATGGTAGGTTCAGTGATCTGAAAAACTCCATCAGCCTGCTCAAAAGACAATTGAAAATCTTTCCAACTCACAGCACTACCTGACGGATTATTATCTCTTACTGTTAATCGAACTTCCATATCCGTAACAAGAAAAGGGAAGAAATCAGTATCCATAATTCTACTAGCCAAATGGCCTTCAATTGAAGGTAGAGAACGAGTGCTGAAATCAGTGGGTTGTATGGATCGAAATGTTGCAGCATTAAATGAATAAATACCCAAAGAAAGTGCTCTGGTTTTATCCATTTGCTCCCAGGAATAAGTTAATGAGTCTCCTTCTTGATCAATTACTTCTGCATCAAATTCAATCAAAGTAGTTTCAGGGAAAGTATAGATAGGAGCCGTAACATTTAAATCCAAAAGATCCGTTAAGATTACAGGAGCTGTATTTTCATTGCTTATCAGTTCGGCACATTCTCTAAGGTTTCGAGTCACATTAGCGATTTGTTCTATGCTTGCACCATGAAAATACAGACTGGGATACTCCACAAAGTTATCAGTGTCGCAACTAATCAAACCACCTAAAGACATAATAGTAGAGCCACTTCCAGGTTCAATTGGCATGGGACCATCAACCTCATCACAACGACTAAAAGTATCATCTGCCCCCAACTGATGCCCTAAATTGTGTCCTAATAAACTGATCATCTGTAAATCGTCATTCGGATCATTTACAATGGTGTATCCTTGTGCCTTCCTACCCTCTTGACAAACACTACCAATATCACCAATCCCCATTCCTTCTGAGGTGGCAGAAAAATGAACAACATGCCCAATGTCATAATTTTCATTTCCAATCATCTCATCAATGGTTCTTTGATTAGGTCCTATGTGACTGTTTCCGGGAAAATTGAAAGGGTCAGTAGTTGGGTTGCTGTAAATAAGTTGTCGACTTTCACTTACCAGCTCCAAAGTAATCCCTAAGTCTCTTTCCAGAATAGCATTTAGTCGGTTGATGGTAGAAAGGAGGCTTTCAAAAGTTTGATCAATATTGCCACCAAAAAAGAAGTTGTATTCTCCAGATACACTCATGGCCAACCTATACTTCAATACACTCCCTTCAAAGCCATTGAACTCATTTTTCTGCCGGGAAGTTGGTATTTCGCGCTTTGGCATCTCATCAATCATCTTTGAGTAATTGCCTTTAAATTTCTTCCACTTCAAATCCGTTTCGTCTGGTTTTAGAAATAGTAACTCGTCCCCATCCATTAACATGACATTTATACCCGTTGAGACCAATTCTAATCGAATCTGATCGATTCCATTATGAGCTATGCCTTTATAGGTTTGAATCTGAGGATTTTCAAGCTCTAAGTCCTCAACTAGCACCTGTGTTTTGAAAAAATAAAAGACTTGTTCACCTGCCGGAGTGGGAATACTGATGGGTAAGCCGTCAAAATATTTTTTTGCAGTAAAAACCGATTGTGCATTACTAAGATATGCACTCAAAGCAGATTCATCAACCTGTATACTTGCGCCTTTTTGAGAAAAAAAAGCATTTTGACCTTTAGTATAACTTGATGGAGTAAAAAACAATACTGTTAAAATAATGCACGCTATATTAAAGCCATAAATATTCTTCATAGGCTATATTTTGAGTTGAAAAAATGAGAATTTCTTCAGCGCGCTTACTTTAAATTATTAACCGGAAATCTTCATTCTAGTTCATAGAATAGGTTAGCTAGAATTAATTCCAGTCAACCTATTCTATGGCTAAGTTTGCCACAAACTCAACATCTTTCAACAACTTATCTATTCTTTAATTTAATTCATTCCATAAACCTACAGGGTTTTGAAATAAAACCGGAAACTTCTCCTCCCTCTTTAATTCTTCCAGAAAATTTACTCGACTCATAAAGTCTTATGGGCTAATTGAGCTAGGAAAAACTTTTAAATTGAAAGAGTTCTATGGAATAAATTATCGAATAACTACTTTGTTAATGAATACTTTTACTTCACTTTTTAATTCAATCATAGATCTTAACAAGTAAATTCCTGAATTCAAATTTTCAAAATTGTAGTGTCCATTATTTATTGCTCCTTTAACTACTCTACCACCAATATCCAACAACTCCACTTCTATAATACGCCCCTCACCTTCCACCTCAACCTTAAAACGTCCATCCGATGGGTTTGGAAAGACTTTTACCAAATCGTTTTCGTATTCAAGCTCTGCTGTAGAAGTAGCATTCCCCGTAATATCAATCAAAAAGGGAGTCATGGAAAAAAATACATTGTTATGGCCTTTCACTTTTACGCTACCTGTTTTGTTGGCTAAACTTGAGGGGATCTCTACTACTGCAAAACCATTGTTAGGTAGTTCTAAAGCAATTGGAAATTGTTCTCGGCCTAATGTATCTGTTACAAACAGAATATCTACCAAAGGTGTATTGTAAGGACTTTGGGCTGTACCCACCTCATTCCACGAAATGATTTGCTGAGAACCTATCTCCCAGCTCGTGGTAAATTGTGGTTCTGTAATCACAAATGCACCACTGCTGCCTGTAACATTCAACTGAAAATCCTGCCAGCTGACGGCACTGCCCGATGGATTGTTATCCCTTACCGTCAAACGAGCATTGATGGTAGTGGGAAATGACGCGATCTGTTCCTGTGGTAAAAATCTTGACGACAATTGCGATCCGATCGAAGGCAACGAACGAGCACTGAAATCAATGGGTGGCAAGGACCTGAATAGTGGTGAACCAACATCAATGGTTCCCAAGGGAAGAGCAACTAAGCTGTCCATTTGTTCCCAAGTGTAAGTCAAGGAATCGTCTTCCATATCGACCACATCGGCATCCAACTCAAAAGAAGTGGCAGGAGGAATGGTCCAGCTAAGTTGGTTGGTATTGATAATGGGAGCTGTATTGTCAAAAGCAATGATTTCAGCACAACCTACCTGATTGCGATTGTAGTTGACCATTTCTTCAATATTGGCTCCGTGAAAGTAAGGACTGGAATGTTCCACAAAGTTATCAGTATCACAGATGCTCAATCCACCATAACCCATAATCGTAGAACCACTACCAGGCTCAAAAGGCAGCCTACCCACAAAAATATCACTACATCGACTGAAAGTGTGATTCCCCCCCAATTGATGTCCCAACTCATGGGCTAAAAAATCAATGATCTGAAAATCATCTAAAGGATCATTAACCGTAGTGAAACCTCTTCCTTTTCTATCATCCAGGCAAACACTACCAATACTGCCAAAACCATCACCTTCCGTTTCTTGGTCAAAATGAATAACATGACCAATATCATAGTTTGAGTTACCAATATTATCATCCAAACTGTTCTGATTCTGCACCGTTTGGTTATTACCACTAAAATCAAAAGGGTCGGTAAAAGGATTATCGTAGATGATAAATCTATTGTCTCTCACCAGTTCTAATGTAATGCCTAAATCTCTTTCAAAAATAGCATTCAATCGATTCATCACAGAAGTGATGTGCTCCAAAGTATTGATGATATTGCCACCGAAAAATCTCGTATATTCTCCACTGACACTCATGGCCAATCGATATTTCAAAAGGCTGCCTTCAAAACCATTGAGCAAGTTTTTCTTTCTGTTGGGCTGATGTTCATGATCGGTTATATGACAAGCCAATTTCGAAGGACTTCCTTCAAATTTCTTCCACTGAAAAGCACCTTCTTTGGGTTTTAAAAAAAGCAATTCACTTCCATTCATCAACATGGCGTTCACTCCTGAGGAGACCAATTCCAGCCGGATCTGATGAATGCCATTGCTGGCGATGCCTTTGTAGGTTCGGATTTGTGGGTTTTCAAGTTCCATTTCAGGATGTATCACCCGGGTTTTGAAAAAATAAAAAACTTGCTCTCCCAATGGTGTTGGAATGGTGATCGGTAATCCGTCTAGTCGATTTTTTGCAGTATAGTTTAATCGAGCTTCTTTGAGGTAATTTCTTAAGGCAACTTCATTCACTTGGATCAATCTCCCTTTTTGTGTAAAAAGAGCATCCTGTCCAAAAGATTTGAACAAGGGGGCTAAGAAAAAAAATATTATTAGAATAACCCACTCTATATCAAGCTTGTAAAATTGCCTCATTCCTTGTACTTTGATTTTCTCCTAAAATTTACTGCATATTTTTTTAATATCGCGCCTAAGTGGTTATTAAAATTAATTAAGATAATTGAGCTTGATTTTTGCTCATAACTAATATCCTCGGTGTAGGGTGTAGGGTTGAGGGTGTAGTGCCCCTCTACACCCTCAACCAAAACGGTTATATTTAAACAACCATTAAAAAGGCCATTATTATCAAGTATAATTTCGTGAATCACTTAAATAATTATTACGTATCATACCAGTTCAAGTTGCTAACTTAATGTGATCAATTGTAAGCTGAAGAACATACAATAAAATATGAGTACTAATTTCATCCCTCTTATAAAGGATAAAACCGGCATCTCTGCCAAACAAATAGCAGGTACCCTCAAACTATTAGAAGAAGGAGCAACCATTCCCTTTATTTCCAGATACCGTAAAGAAGTTACCGGTTCTTTAGATGAAGTAGAAATTACTGATATCCAAAAAGAATGGAAACGCCTACAGGATTTGCAAAAAAGAAAAGAAAGCATTCTTCAATCTATAGAAGAGCAAGGCAAACTGACCGATGATTTACGCAAAAGGATAGAGGGTACCTATGAGTTGAATAAACTGGAAGATCTTTACCTTCCCTACAAACGCAAACGCAAAACTCGTGCCTCAGTAGCCAAAGAAAAAGGTTTGGAGCCGCTTGCTATAGCTTTATTAAAGCAAAGAGACAGCGATGATCCAGAAGCATTGGCCGGAGCTTATCTAAACGACCAGGTAGAAAGTGTCTCTGATGCCTTACAAGGAGCGAGAGACATCATTGCAGAAAGAGTCAATGAAGATGAAAAAAGTCGTAATACCGTACGAAGAGCTTTTAAAAAAGATGCTATTATCAAATCCAAGGTAGCTAGAGGTAAAGAGAAAGAAGGGGTTAAATACAAAGACTATTTCGACTATCAGGAATTGCTCGCCAAATGTCCTTCCCACCGTTTATTGGCGATGAGAAGAGGAGAAGAAGAAGGTTTCTTAAGAGTCATCATCTCTCCTGATGATGAAGACACCATTTACAGATTAGAAGATCTTTGGGTAAAAGGTTATGGTGACGCCAGTGAACAAGTGAAAGAAGCAGTAGCTGATTCTTACAAAAGATTATTGGCTCCGTCTATTGAAACGGAGTTTAGGAATTTATCTAAAGAAAAAGCGGATGAAGAAGCCATAGACGTTTTTACCCAAAACTTAAGACAGCTGCTGCTGGCGCCACCTTTAGGGGAAAAAAGCGTCATCGGTTTGGATCCAGGCTATAGAACAGGCTGTAAAGTTGTGATGCTTGATAATAATGGCAACTTGCTTGAAAATACAACCATCTTTCCACACCCTCCACAAAACAGAATTTCTGAAGCCAGCAAAACCATTGAGCACCTGGCAGAAGTACATAATATTTATGCCATCGCTGTTGGTAATGGAACAGCCAGTAGAGAGACCATGGCCTTTTGTAGGCAACTCAAGCTATCCCGACCAGTAGAAATCTTCTTAGTTAATGAAAGTGGAGCTTCAATTTATTCGGCTTCTGAAACAGCTAGAGAAGAATTTCCAGATCATGATGTTACTGTGAGAGGTGCAGTTTCTATTGCCAGAAGGTTGATGGATCCTTTGGCTGAGTTGGTTAAAATTGACCCTAAGTCCATTGGAGTAGGACAATACCAACATGATGTAAATCAAAGCAAACTCAAAGAGAGTCTGGATAGTACGGTCGAAAGCTGTGTAAATGCAGTGGGTGTCAACCTAAACACAGCCAGTAAACACCTCTTAACCTACATTTCAGGTCTCGGCCCTACGCTAGCCCAAAATATCGTGGAATACAGAGCCAGCAATGGGGAATTTTCTTCCCGTAAAGAATTGATGAAAGTCCCCAGAATGGGACAAAAGGCTTTTGAACAATGTGCCGGTTTTCTTAGAATACGATCCGCTAAAAACCCTTTGGACAATACGGCGGTACACCCTGAAAGCTATTCTATTGTACAACAAATGGCCAAGCATCAAAACTGTAGCATTCAAGAATTAATTGCAGATCAATCTCAACGCAAGAAAATCAATCTTAGATCCTATACAACTGACAAAGTTGGTCTTCCGACTCTCAATGACATCATGAAAGAGTTGGATAAACCTGGCTTAGATCCACGTGGTGAGGCAAAATCCGTTGAGTTTGATAAAAACATTACTTCCATTGACGATTTACGTGAAGGTATGGTCCTCACAGGCATTGTTAATAATGTAACCAACTTCGGTGCTTTTGTAGACATTGGGATCAAAGAATCTGGCTTGGTACACATCTCTCAATTGGCCAACCGTTTTGTGAAGACGCCTTCGGATGTAGTGGCACTCAATCAGGAAGTAACGGTTAAAGTGATGAGTATCGATCGGGACAGGAAGAGGATTCAGCTGTCGATGAAGGAAGTGTGATTTTCTTCACCATGGAGTCGAAAGAGTCTCATGGAGTGATTCTGCCATTTTGTTTAGCATGCTGAACAAAATGGCAGGATTGAATCACAGGATCAAAGCATCACAAGATCACAGGATAAAACTAATTCCCACATTCAAATCAAAGATCAAAGGCCGTTTGGCGAATCGGAACTCCTCTGACTTTATCCAATTGCTGAGACTTTTTTCCAGTCCACCATTTAGGTTGAGAGAAAAACGATCACTAAGTCGATAATTGATTTGACCTTCGAGGGTCCAGTCGAGGGTTAGACCTGTTTTGTATACTTCATCCGTTCGTTCCAATTGTATGAATTCAGGGTTGTTAGTGGCAGTAAGACCAGAAGTGGTTCTAAGCAGTTTCAGGTTTGGGCCTGTGAAGACTTCAAAGCCCAATTTATTTTGATCAAAAGAATAACCCAATAATAAGGGCAGGTTGAAGGATTGATGATTGTTGTAGAATCTTGCAATGGTGGTTCTAATCCCATTGATGGAATCTCTGAAAACAAATGTACTATCTCCTGTAGTTCGATTTACAAAGATGGTGTCCACGGTATTGGGGCGATACAGTTGTATTCCTTCTTCTATTGTTCGGTCAAATCGGTAACTCAAGTATTCTTACAACCTCGGTATAGAATATGAACACTTGAG
>JBCBCD010000281.1:0-7951 GCA_038530915.1 Bacteroidota bacterium | reverse complement strand
AAGTACTTGGCATTTACAATTAAACCGGATGTAGAATTGGTCAAGGAGTTAAAACGAAAAAAGACCAAGTCAAAGGATATGCCTAAGGATTCATTAGGCATCTATGATCTTTCAAGCGGAAAGTTAGAAAAAATCCCTGGCTTACTGAGTTTTAAAATGTCTGAAAAGTGGGCTGGCTGGATTGCTTATCATGCTGAAATAGTTATCCCTAAAGACACTTCAGATGAAAAATCTAAAGAAAAAAAGAGAAAAGACCTTTTTATCCACAATTTTGCCACACAAGAAAAAACGGTCATTGCAAAGGCAAAAGCTTATGAGCTGGCTGAGGAAGCAGCCAGGATTTTGGTGCAATCTGAAGGAGATGAAGATGCTTCTACAGCAGCAGGCCTTTATTTATTCAATGGAGAAGACGAGGCTGTGATGCCTTTGCACCGATCCAAAGGAAAATATGATCAACTGACCATCAATAAAGCTGGAGATCAGGTAGCTTTTGTAGCTAATCTGGATACGACAGATATGAGAATTGAGCCTTTTGACTTATATCATTGGAAAGAAAGTGGAGATAGTGCTGTAGTTATCGTTAATCACGATGCTGATTTTATCCCGGAAAACTGGCGCCTGAGTGAAAAAGGAAATCTCTCTTTTTCTGAAGATCAATCCAGACTATTTTTTGGTATTGCACCTAATCCTGTTTTACAAGACACTTCCCTTTTGAAGGATGAAATCATCAACGTAGAAGTCTGGTCTTATACAGATAAATACTTGTATCCAATGCAAGAGGTAAGGTCAGGTAGAGAAAAGAATCGTACTTACCTTTCTGTATTTGATATCAATGCCGGGAAAGCCATGCAATTGGGTAGTATGGACATGCCAAGTGTAAGATTAGGGGATGAAGGAAATGCCCGTTATGCCATGGCAATCAATGAAAGACCTTATGCTGAACAAATATCCTGGGTTGGTGATTCTCCTCAAGACGTTTACTTGATTGATGTTGGTACAGGCAAGTCTGATAAAATATATACTGCTGCTTGGGGTGGTTTCTCTATGTCTCCTAAAGGAAAATACCTCATGTGGTATCACCCTCTTGATTCAGCCTACTACACTTTTGATGTTGCGAATAAGAAGGAATATAAAATCACTGATAAAGAAAGCTTCATCGCTTATGATGAGCTAAACGATCGCCCGATGCCTGCTGGTTCTTACAGATACGCAGGTTGGACTGAGAATGATGAAGCCATTCTTATGTATGATCGTTATGACATCTGGTCAATGAATCCTAAAACGGGTGCTAAGAAAAACCTTACCAATAGCAGGTCTGATAAAGTAGTCAACCGCTATGTACGTGAAGACTGGGAAGCGAGAAATATCGATGACAGCAAACCAATGTTGGTTCATATGTTTGATGAAAAAAGCAAACAATCCGGCTATTATTGGTTGGATGCCAACACAGGCAAAAAGACCATGCTAACATCAGGTGATTACAGTTACTCAAGGTTTGTAGTAAAGGCAAAAGACAAGGACGCCTGGATGTTTACCAAGCAGAGCTATGAAATGTCGTCTAATATTTTCTACACAACAGATCTCAAGTCTACTCAACAAGTAAGTAACACCAATCCCCAGCAAAAAGAATTCAACTGGGGAACAGTAGAATTGTACGACTGGACTTCATTGGACGGGCAACCCTTACAAGGATTATTGTACAAACCAGAAGGTTTCGATCCCAACAAGCAATATCCGATGATGGTATACTTCTACGAACGCTTTTCTGATCGTTTGCATTCTTATCGTAGTCCAACTCCTGGGAGTTCTTCTGTAAGCTTCTCCTTCTATACCAGTAGAGGTTATGTTGTATTCGTACCAGATATTCCTTATCGCATTGGTTATCCTGGTGAAAGCTGTTACAATGCCGTGATTCCAGGTGTTTCTTCACTGATTAGCGAAGGATTTATACAAAGAGAAAACATCGGTGTACAAGGACACAGTTGGGGTGGTTATCAGAATGCTTATCTGATTACTAAGACAGACATTTTCAAGTGTGCAGAGTCTGGTGCACCTGTTGTGAATATGACTTCTGCTTATGGTGGTATCCGTTGGGGTACAGGTATGAGTCGCATGTTCCAGTATGAAAAAACACAGAGTCGTCTGGGTGGTACACTTTGGGAAAAACCAATGCGCTACCTGGAGAATTCACCGCTCTTTTTTGCTGATAAAATCAATACTCCTGTACTCATCTTGCACAATGATGAAGATACAGCAGTGCCTTGGTACCAAGGGATAGAGTTCTTTGTTGCTATGAGAAGATTGAACAAACCAGCGTGGTTGCTCAATTACAATGGCGAGCCTCACGGTATCCGTAAAAAGCAAAACCGTAAGGACTTTGCTAAGCGCATGCAACAGTTCTTTGACCACTACCTTAAAGGCGATCCTATGCCGATGTGGATGAAGGATGGGGTACCTGCAATTGAGAAGGGAATCAATCAGGGTTTTGAATTGAGCGATAAGGAATAGTTACAAGAGTCTGGCGAAACTGTTGGTTTCGCCAGACTCTTTAAGCATTGTTATTGTTGTTGTCGTCGCTCTTCTTTTTTGATCTTTTACTATCACCAGCTTGGCCCCATTTTTTATCCACCTCACTAATGTCAACAGGCGAAAACTTCTGTGCACCAAGCAACTGTTGATCAGCTTCACTTAATTGTGAGATGGGCCATATATCACCCGTTACAAGAATCACATATTCTTCATCAGGTGTTACAGCAACGCCTCTATCTGCTCTGTCAGGACTCATTTCAAGCGCTTGCTTAGAAGAAGGACTTAGAGCCCCATCTTCGACGTTTACATGAATGCGATTACTGACCACCGCATTAACTGACTGAGGTCCTAAGCCTTTAATGTTCGATATTAAAGAATTAAGCTTAGCAATCAAATCATTCGCTACAGTATCTATTTCAGCTTGGGATGCTGCATTAATTAATGAATCTCTAGCAGCATAGATATCTGCTATTTGTTTGTTTAGATCTGTTTCAAACCTGTTTTTAAGATTATCATCTATATCATTACTTTCTTTGACCCGTTGTAGTGTATCTGTACTAGAAGCCAATAAGCGATCTGTCCATCTCACTAGATCCTCTCCATCATCTTTACCTTTAACAAAAAACAACACATTATTTCTGATGTCAGCATAAGGGAAACGATGGGGTCTAGCAGCATTAATATCCGCTAAATTAGCCCCTGAATGATCAACACCTGTTGTTGCCGTGTGATAGTCAACAGCTCCTCTTGCACCTGCTGCATTAAAACTTGGTCTATCTCTTTTTTCACCCTTCTTTTTGTACTTATCATTAGACTCTAAGTATGTTTCGATAAAATCATCTTCATCACTTGCTTGATAAGTAGCCATCTCATTTGCAGCCATGTCCCTAACATCTCCTATCCAATCTTTTAATAAGGTCGTTTTAGGATTAGATTTAAGACTGTTGATCAAGGTATTAGTAGTTTGCCCATTACGGGTTTGATATAAAGTGCCATTAATATCAATCTCTCGCTGTACAATTCCTTTGGCAAATTTAGGCTGAAGGGTTTCCTCTTCTTCCTCTTCTATTTCTTGATCAAACTTGAATTTTAAAGGTGGAGGCTTATATTGTGCTCCTGCATGCTGAGCCTGTTCTTGGTTGGCATTGGCTTTTGAAATGCTATTATTTTTCGAATCATATTGATTTTCCATTCGGAGGGATAGGTGTTTATAAGGGGATAAAAAATGAATATCCAAAACTATTTGAATCTTTACCCAACCATCAAATTGACAGTAAGAGTCTATACTTAATAATGAAAATAACTAAAAAAACTATGAAAGCCATTAAACTCCTCGGCCTTTTTTCAATTGCATTGCTTCTCAGTTGCAACAAATCCAAAGATTGCTGTATAGCTAATCCTCTTACCATTACCTGGGTAGCAGCTTCTGTAGATGTTGAAAACCAGTTTCAAACTGCTACCAATGAAATAATAATGACTTTACATGAGGAGGGACAAATGAGCATCAAATTGGATATCAATACCTGTGGTGGTGATTATTCGATGGACTTGTCAGAACAAACTGTTGCTTTCAAAGAAATGTTCTGTACAGAAGCTTGTTGTGATTCAGAATTTGCTCAGAATGTTGTGGATGTATTACTAAGATCTACTCGATTTGAAACCAGTGGTAATACTTTAACTATTTTTGCTGGAGATGATAAAGCGAATTTTCTTCCAAAGGAGTAAGTGTAGCGTTGAGGGTGTAGTGGGAAAATTGTCGAACATGAGTTATCCCGAATTTTCGAATTAATCGAAAATTCGGGATAACTCATATTTGACTTTAGCCCCTGCGCAATGAAAACTTTCAAGTGAACTTCCTAGAGTTTAAGTTTATTACCTATTTTCTTATCATTGCTAGGGTAAAACTCAGCTCGGTATCTACTCCATCAACAATATCCTTTACTGTTGGCTTTACCTCGTAATCTGGCACAATGCCTTTATCGGGTCGTGGCTGAGTTGTAAAAGCTCCTACTACCGGAAACTCCACTTCAATGCCAGAGTTAGGAAGATATAAAAAGACGATCTGCCCGCCATTGAAGTCTCTTTGATTGCCTCCGGTTTCCTGACCAACGATTTGGCCCACTTTTTTAAGCTTGAAATTAGCTGCACAATAATAAGCCAATGAAACATTTAACGGACTGGTCAATAAATATACATTTCCTTTGAAGGCGTTTTTCTTGCGCTTAAGCTTTTGCTCTTCAAAATCGTCATTAAAAATGTAATAGCCATTTTCTTCATCAACCTCATCTGGTTCGAGCTTATAAAACCATGGGTTATCGCCCCAGGTCTTAATGTGAGGCTTAAGCATCTCAGGGAATTTAAGGTAGCGTGATTTACCAATTTGATCCAAAGCAGGTGCATCTTTATCTATATTAAAATAAGTAAACAATTCTTCAGCAATTTCATCATTCCCACCAAGGTTTTGTCGAATATCAATGATGAGGTCATTTACTTTAGCTGCTTTCAATTGAGCAAAAGCCGATTTAAAAAATGCTTTATAATCGATTCCACTTGCTCCTAAGCCATAGAGTACGAAGGTATTGATGCTCAATATTCCAATATTATCCTCCGTAATATCGAGTTTCCACAAATCTTCATCTTTTGTAGGAAAATCAGGATATCTGGCTGCCAGTTTTTCGGCGCGTTCTTTTCGGGTTAGCGTAGCTACGGTGAACACTTCTTTTTGTGCATTATTGGGTGTAAGTACTTCTAATGTTACTTCATTGCCATTAAAAGGGTAAAGCAGGGCAAAAAAGGCGTCAAAAGCATTGTATTGAAAGCTGTATCCATTAACATCCAAATAAGCTTTTCGGCTGTGGTCGGTAGAGCCATCTGCCGGAATATAATCCATCATTTCTTTTTGAATATCAGCTGTTGATTTGCCATTGATACTCACAATCTGTGTTCCCTTTGTCAAACTTCTCTGCTCAGAAGCATTCTCAAGAAGAATCATTTTATCCTCTATCCAGGTAAAGCTAAAAGGCAATTTATCCGCCTGCCTATGAATGAGTGAATTGATGATGGCTTTTTGATTATAAATTCCAGACATGGTATGACTGCACTTTAATTGAGCTGTAAGCTTGTTGATGGCCAAATAAGCCTCTCCATATGAAAGTGGATTTTGAAAAGTACTTCTTAGCGCTGTTAATGCTTTCTGGATATCTGACTCATTATTGTAGCGGTAGGTACCGGGGTGAACATCTAGGACCATTTTTTCGATGTATTGATAATCTGCTAACAAAGCTTCAGGAGACAATTTGGGCAGCTTACTGATGTCTATGAGTTGTTCTACGTTCCATTCGTTTTTTGAAACAATGGGACTTTCTGATTTTAAATTAAGCACTCTATTCTCATTGGTTTCCCATTTGATCTCATCACCTTCTGGATGTACAAACTTGAATTCTACTTCTTCCGTTTCAACAGGAAACTCCAACACTATACTATAAAGCGCTCCATTTTTCTTTAA
Organism: Bacteroidota bacterium; assembly: GCA_038530915.1. Classification (GTDB taxonomy): domain Bacteria; phylum Bacteroidota; class Bacteroidia; order Chitinophagales; family Saprospiraceae; genus JANQPA01. The sequence goes on along the minus strand of JBCBCD010000281.1, from coordinate 1,917 downwards.
GGGTAAAGATTTATCCCAACTCAATGGAACTGCACTGCCTCTGATTCCCATTTGTTTTCCCTCCGGAAAATCACTTAAAACGAATTCAACTGTCGTTTGAGAAAAGCCAAGATGAGCAAAAACTAAACCGATAAATAATAGAGCGTTTTTCATTCTTTAATGATTTAATAGCCAATAATTTGAACACCACAAATATTAAGGAATTACAGTCCCCCTTGGACTCAAAATGATGAGACAAGGTCTCAAATCATCTTTTGAGTCAACTTGGTCCCATCCATCTTTGAAACGTCAATCTATTTTGAAGAAACATGCTAATCTTTTTTGTAATTGAAAAAATGTTAATTTAAAGGCTACTTTGTTATAACTGTAATCAGGCATTTTACCTAACGGCATGCAAACTACTACCACTTTAAAAGAACGTAAAGTCCTTAAGGCTTTAACATCACTCCTATACTGTCTATTGGTCTATGTTGTTCCTATGTTTTCCCAACATCCTGTTTACGATGATGAAGCTCGTGATATACTTTGGCCCAAAGTAAAAGAAAAACTACAGGAGGCAGATGCAGAATTTGAATTCTCCACTATCTTTGAAATGGCACGTGAGCACTGTAAGAACGATCAAGAATGTTTATTATACTCCTATACCGTATTAAAAGAATACATTGAATTAGAAGCAAACCTGGTATTTGCCTTATACATCTGTGAAGAATTGCTTGATAATGACTCCATCAAGGCCAACCCAAGATATCGAGCCAGAATTTATAGCGACCTGTATCGGTATTATGCAGCATTGGATTCGGAAGAAAAAGCGGCCCGTTGCCTTGACTCCTCTATTGTGCTTTATGAAAAAGCAGCCTCCCCGGAACGCTTGACCGTTATGAAGATGAGGAAAATACAATTAGGTTGGCGATACAAGCCCAGAGAAGAAGTAGTAGCTGAAATGGATAGCTTATTGGCGGAAGTGATCACTGAAGGATATGATGATGCGATCTATTATATGCACCACCGGATAGCCAATTATAAAATCATGATCAATAAAGAAGAGGAGGCGCTTGAGCATATTAAAGCCATTGAAAATATGCCCATTCCGGATTCTTCTCAGCTTAATAAAATAAGATACTTGGCAACAGCAAAACTGGATCGTATGACCATTGCCGATAGGAATAAAGATTATAATGAAGTGCTGAAAATCGCTCAAAAGGCTTTGTATTTCACAAAATTGTCTCCTAATCCCTGGATAGAATCAAAAACGCTCGATGCCATGGGGTTTTCTTCTTGGGAATTGGGCAATAAAGAACTGGCTTACACATACATCGACTCTGCACAGGCAGTGGCTGAGCGCCACAAAGTGGATGATCAATTGGCTAGTATTCTACGGTCGCGCATCTATTTTGCAGAAACTGAGGGACAATATAAAGATGCTCTTGACTTACAAAGACAAGCTACCCGCATAGACAATCAGATCAAAAGTCGCTCTGAAAACTTTGACTTAAAAAACTATTACCTCGAAATAGAAAAAAATCAATTGGCCACTGAAAAGGAAAACCGAGAGTTAGAGTTGAAGATTAGCAACATCCAATTGCGTAGTTTCGTCTTTATTGCTTTATTAGCCCTCTCACTAGCTATTGCCTTAGCCTTTGGTTTTATGAATTTACGACGTCAAAGAAAAGAACTATCTGCACAAAATATACTCATTTCACAACAAGCGGAAAAACTAGCCAACTTGGATAAATCCAAGTCTCGCTTTTTTGCCAACATCAGCCATGAGTTGCGTACGCCACTTACATTGGTATTGGGGCCGTTAAAAAGATTGGTCAATGAAAATCAATTGTCTAACAAGCAAAGAAGACTCCTCCATATGGCTAGAAAAAATGGCCAACAATTACAGGAGCTAATCAATGACATACTGGATTTAAG
>JBCBCD010000280.1:0-7955 GCA_038530915.1 Bacteroidota bacterium | reverse complement strand
TTTCACTCAAACGCTTTAGTAAAGATTCTTCATTCACTTCTATTACCTCTGCTCCAAGTTTAGTGCTTTTGATTACCAGTTGATAACGCTTTTCCCATTCCATCAATTCAGCCATCTGCTTATCCTTTCTTCCTCTTAATCTATTGAGTTCATCGCCATCCAGTTGTTCTATTCTGGCACCAATTTTTTGTAGAGCGGCTGCCGTTGATCGGTAAGATTTATCAATTTTTTGATAGGCATTATCCGCTTTTTCAAATTCTTCTTTTGCTTTATCCACATAAGCGGTTATACCATGCTTTCTAAAGGGATGATGTTTAGAGAAACATAGTGGACAGGGTTCTCCCTCTTTTAATTGTTGCCGATCTTTATCGTAATTGGCAATCATCTGTTGTTGCTCATAAATGGTTCTACGATAATTCCTGTTTTGGGTAGCATCTTCCAACTGATCATATTCCGTCATCAGTTGCTTACTCAATCTTTGTTCTTGTACACGACAATTATCTATCTCCTCTTCGACTTCATTCAATTCATTGATTAATTTTCTGTAATTCGAATTAATTTGATGCAATTGTTCGAGTTCATTTTGACGCTGACTGAGCATGTCTATTTCCTGCTGAATGCTATGTATTAATTGAGAACGAGAAGGGAAAATAGTTTTGCCCAATACTTTTGACAAACCCGTATGAGCTTGTTTGTATCTGGATTCAATTTCATTTTTCTGATTTGAAAATGAATTAAACTGGCTCTCAGCTTCCACCAATTGGCTCTTCCTTTTTTGAACTCCTTGTTCTGCTTCTAGTACTTCCTCAAAGGTGTTTTTCCAACTTTCCAGATCTTTCCGTAATGCTTTTAGGCCTTCTTGCAATTGCCCTACCACTTTCCTTTCAGCAAGCCAAGCCGTAAGTTCATCTATTTTTGATAATGCGAGCTTAAGTTTATTTTCCAAGTCATTCAACTTAAACTGTTCACTATCAAACTCTTTAAGCAATCCATCTACAACATCACTTATCTCATTGATTCTGTTTTTTTGTTGATCAATCTCCTGGTCCAATTTTTCAGCTTTACTCCAATGGTTTTGCATTTTCCGGAGATCTAACTTAGCCTCTTGTAGTAATTTTGATCGCAGATGTGTCTGCTCATTTAATTCTTTTTCTTTCGTTTTAAGGTTTTTGAGTTCAATTTCTTGATTAGCTGTCACTGATTCGAGCTCAACTTTTTTATCTTGGTTGTTTTCGAGTATTCTTAAATCTGGCAAGTAGATCTTCGTTTTTTCATAACTGTCTAGTTTTTCAAATTCCTGAGCATGTAGTTCTATCTCTTCTTTGGTTGAAATAAGTTGTCTATTCTGAAGTGCCAACTTTTCATCTGCTTGAGCAATTTGAACCAAAATGTGCTGTTGCTCTTGTAGCAATTCAATCAAAGCTTTATCAGTCTTAGTTTTTTCAGCTAATTCATTGGCTTTATCATGCAAATCCTCTTCTTCCTCTTTACTGAGTGTAGGCAAAAGATCAATTTCAGCTTCTAAAGTCTCTAGTTTTTGCTTTTCGATTTTGTGTTTTTCAAATGCAGCTTTTGAAAGTTGGCTATATATTTCAGTTCCGGTTATCTTTTCTAACAATTCTGAACGTTCTTTTTCCCCTGCATCTAAAAAAGCAGCAAAATCTCCTTGTGCCAGAAGTACAGAACGTCTAAATCGGTCATAATCCAAGCCGGAATGCTTTTCAACTGCGTCGTCTACTTCTCTATTCTTTTCTGCAATAACTTCAAATACTTCTTTTTCTTGATTCCATTGCTCAAAAATACGTTTGGGACCTTGAATGTTGCCATCTTCCTTTCCTCTGGATCTATAAATGCTCCATTTGGATCTGAACTTTTGACCATTGTGTTCAAAAATAACCTCTGAAAGTGCTTCTACAGCACCATAAGACATCACCTCATTAATTCCTTTTTTACTAATGGGAAATCTTGGTATGCGACCATATAAGGCAAGTGTAATGGCATCTAAAATGGTAGTCTTTCCTGCCCCTGTCTCTCCTGTTATTGCAAAAATACCCGTCTGGCTCAAAGGACCATCTACAAAGCTAATGTCTGCTTTGACCTTCAAAGAATTCAAATTGAGTATATGGAGGTGGTGAATTTTCATGCCTCTTCTTTTTCTTGTTCCAATATCCACTCTTTGAGCGCAATAAATGTCTGTTTCATTTCTACCTGGTCCAATGCTTCTTTACCATAAGCCTCGCATTTCTTTTCAAAAACTTCATCTGTATCGAGCGTATCTAAATCCAACATATTAAGCTGAGAGGCTAAAGTACTATAAGTATGATTGTCTCTGATCTTTAAAAGCTCAAGGTTCATGTCCTTTGTAAAGGTTCTCAATTCCAGGTCGAGCCTTGGGATGACCTGATCCGTTTCAACGATAACTTCTATCCAGGGAGTCAAAGATTCATTTATCGTTTCGTTGGTTCTTTTTTCATTAAAAGCGGTAAGTTTTTCCTTTACCTCATCCAAATCACCAATTATCGTTTTCAATCTTCTGAAGGTAGGTATTGCCTTAAAATCTACCTCTTCTAATTTGCCATTTTCAAAATCAAGCAAGTAAAATCCCTTTTCATCTTTTGTTTCACTAAAACTTAATGGGATAATAGAACCCGAATATCGGATGTGCTTCTGGCTGCCTAAGGGCTGGGCCCGATGAATGTGTCCCAAGGCTACATAATTGAAACTTTTGGGAAATTGACTGGCTTTTATGTTTTCTACATCACCGATGTAGATGTTATTCTGTTTGTCGTGTGCATCCGCTCCTGTAACATACAAATGGCCTGTAGTTATTCGAGGTACTCTTTTTCTGGAATAAGGTTTTATCGCTTCTGAGAGTCTTTCATAATGATGGACGATTCCTTTTCTGATTCTTTCAATTCTTTCTAATCCACTTTCTCCAGTTTCCGCTACTTTAAAATCTCTATCTCTTAGGAACGGAACAGCAGCAACCACTGCCTCTAGTTTTCCTTCCTTATTCTTACATTCTATTATTTGATCTTCAACAGATTCAGGTACACTCCCTATTACATGTACATTTAAGCTCTCTAATAAGGAGGAAGGTGCTTCTATCATGGCAGGAGAATCATGATTGCCGGCAGTGATTATAAGATACGAACAGCTGGTTTTTATTAAATGACTGATAAAGTGATAATACAATTTCCTCGCACTATTGGGAGGGTTGGTAGTGTCAAAAACATCTCCGGCAACGATAACCATATCGACCTTTTCAACTTCAATTACTTCCAGTAAATAATTGAGTGCCATTCGATGTTCGTCCGTTCTGTCTTTGTGTAAAAACTTTTGGCCCAAATGCCAATCAGAAGTATGTAAGATCCTCATAGACCCTTTGAATCACTAATTGAGATTTTCTAAAAAATCATACGCTCGCCATTCTGCCCATGAATATGGCTTTCCTTTCCAAGCAAAACCTACATGTCCACCAATTTTTGGAACTTCAACGTAAACATAAGGATGCTTTCGTGCTTCTTCAATTGGATGACAGGCTGGAGTTAAAATTGGATCATTGGCTGCGTTAATAAGTAAGGTAGGAATCTTTATGGAATGAAGATAATTTTTCGCTGAAGAATAATGGTAAAATTCATCTGCATTGGCATACCCACTTAAGGGGGCTGAGAAAAACTCATCAAAATCACGCCATTTTTTTATTCTATCAAAAAGTTCCAAGTCAAGATTACCCGGGAATTGATTGGCTTTGTGAGTGATTTTAAGTTTAAGTCTTTTTAAGAATTTGTTCTTGTATATAAAATTGGATCTTCTATCCAATGTTTCAGAGCTGGCTTTCAAGTCACAAGGAGTAGAAAAGGAAACTGAAGCTTTTATGTTTGAAGGAACTGTCTCACCTTTTACGCCCAAGTATTTTGTATTAATACTTCCCCCCATACTGAACCCTATGAGGACGATTTCCTCGTACTTCCTGGTTTGATTTACATAGTCTATGACTTCGGTAATATCGTGGGTATCGCCGTGATGATATAATTTAAATGTACGATTCATTTCTCCGCTGCAAGAACGGCAGTTCCATGCTAGTACATCCCATTCTCTTTGAGAAAAGTACTCTCCCATGCCTCTTATGTATATTCTATCAGAATTTCCTTCCAATCCATGAGTTTGGACCAATAACTTTTTTGAACCATTGTTTATCCAATCCAAATCTAAAAAGTCACCATCTGAAAGTTCTATCCGTTCTCTCTTATAGCTTACTTTCACTTCTCTAAACAAAGAAGGAAAAATGGTTTGTAAATGACCATTTAACTGATAGAAGGGAACTTTAAAGTTAGAAGGATGATCTAGGTATGGCATGTTTTATGTGGTGATTTCGTGAAATGGTGATATGTGATGTGGTAATGATTTTATACAGAATAAAATAATTTGGGTCAATATATAAATTTTATACTTGATACAACACAAATAAAAATATCACATATCACCACATCACCATATTATTCAACAATGATATGAAATTCCTTTGAAGCTCTTTCCGGAGATAAGGTTACCGCTTTTTCTCCTTCAGCTATGATGTAATATTCACTGATAGAGTCATTAGGAAGTTGAAGATTCCATTTTGTGGATGAGCCATCACCACTTTCTTCGACTGTGAGGTTATTCATGGCTACCCTTTTGAAATTAGAAAAATGAGTGGATCGATAACAAAGCCAGACATTCTGAGCTTCTTTGACCGTAACTTGTATGGTAGTTTGATCAGCTTCTACTGCATGATTCACATCCTCTACATCAGGACCTACTCTTTGCATTAAAGGATGATCTTTCAAATAGGTAATTCTGGCTTCCATTAATTCTTTGATGCCTACTATGGGTGTACCATTAGCATCAACAGAGTTGGAAAGATTATTAACAAAACAACTGTCGTTGTAAAGCTTATTTTCATCCATCTGCACGTATTGAGCGATACTTGCTTGCAAACTATCCGCTCTTTGTTCGTACCAACCACTTACAAATTGTTCTTCCAATAGTGTCTTAACGTGAGCGATGTAAATCTTACGATATAAGTCATTCAAGATAAGCTTTGAGAAAAGTGGTCTGTTTTCATTGTTGTAATGTGTAAACAAACTCATTTTTTGCATCTTCTCAATGTTTAGGAATTCATCATCTTTGAGCAAGGTAAAACCACCAAACGCAAGATTTAAATCCCAGATAATGGGATGAAACACGCCTGATGTATCCTGATACAAATAATAATTGTGGCAAAAAGCTCCTGAGTAACTATCTAAGTTGACAAGCACATTGTTGAATGCCATCATCCAAAGGGTTTGGTCGATATCTAACAGCTCTTCAATGTTAGGGCTTTCATTATTTAGTGCTTGGGTAAGTTCTATCAATTCAGCCCATCCATAATTTGACTTGAGCTCATATAGTCCATAATAACAAGTAGAATCCTGTCCTAGATATTGTAGAGAGGAACGATCGCTATCCGGACAATAATCCGCTCTTTTAAAGCGCCAGTCGGGATCACATTTAAATAGGATGCCTTTATCTGTACCAAAATTAGCTTCCAAAAATGCATCATCAACTGACTGAGAACTGGTATAAAGACCATGATATTCATCATTGATATACACATTGGCAAAATTAGACTGAGAAGCAGGCATATATTTTCGAGCTATCTCATAAGCCAATACTTCTCGGATAAAACTAGGATCTCTAAATCCATTAGCCAGTTTTAGTCTCTTATATCCACCAGGAATGCGTATTTTTTTGTGTCCGTGATTGATCTTTATATTGAACGGAAACTTTATATCACCATATTTTTCAACTGCATTAAAAGAGCTGTTGCCCTTGTACCTGACTCCTACTTCTTGATATTCAACTCCATTGAAAAATAAAGTTGCATCAATTCTATCATCAGAACGTTTCTTCTTTAATGAATCTAATGTATGGTGCCAATCTATTGTTTGAGGAAATGTTAATTTGACTGTTGATATAGAATCTGTGTAAAAAACAGATGTCTGTGTAAAAACAGAAAGGGAAATTAATAAGCAAAAAATTAACGATAGTAAGCGATTCATAGCCTCTTCATTTTTTTGATCAGATATTTTCTGAATCCCTTGTGCAACTTTGAGAAAACTTCACAAATGAAGACACATAAAAATGGATCAAATACCTGTTTTGCTCGCTTCCAAAATATTCAATTAAGGTTGCTTTACCGCTAATTAAACAGAGAAGGGGCCAAATACCCTTCTGTAAATATAGGTAAGAATTATTAAATTTTTATAGATATGGCTGCCATAAGTAACTTTTTATGCCAGCCATATTACAATTTAACTATTTATTAAGATCTGCTAAACTCTGTTTATAAGGTTCGTACATATACCTTGGAGGATCAAAATTCATCATTTTTGCATTCTCTACTGCCATATAATAATGCAAAACAGCATTTGTATTAGGAGGCTGAATGCTCAAGCCATAAATACCATCTTTTGCTTTTTCATCATTGTGCTGACCATCATCAAAAGCTTTTACTCGTTTATAGGGTTCGTTTTCGCTAAAACGATACATCACATAAACATCTTTGGGGAAGTTCGTTGCTTTAATGGTCAGATTAAATGTCTTTACATAATCATTTGAAAAACGTTCTCTCTTTTCAAACTGTATATCTTCAATCTGTGAAGGAACGAATAGTAGTTGTGGATGTTTTTTCAAAAATCTTGTTCTCTCATCCATAAAACTAACAATACCTGGTATTTTGCTCGTCTTACCAATTGTGTTATTCAAACTCTTTTCAAAATCATCGATCTGATATTCTTTATATGGATCTTTGATGAAGTCATTGGTAATCAAAGATTGAAGCTTTCTTGCCTGTCCTTCAAAATCAGCGTTGATGAAGTCATCATAAATAATTGTATGAAGATGTGACAAGTAAATCTTTTTATAATTCTCATTCTTGAGTAAAACACTAATCAAAGGTTTAGAAGCATTATTGGCATGTAACAGTGGATCTATCTCTACTACCTCTTTAGGTCTAAGGTCAGAACCCAAGCCTGTATTTTTCAAGCTACCAAAAGCTAAATTCAAATCCCAAATGATTGGCACAAACTGGCCATTGGATTTTCTGTACAAAAAGTAATTCGTACTGAATTGACCAGAATAACTATCTAAATTAGAAGTAACATTATTAAATGCTAGCATCCATAGGGTTTTGTCTACATCCAAAATGCTTTCTATATCATCTGGTCTGTTGTTTAGCACGTCAATTAAAGCCGTTAAGCCTCCAAAACCCGTGTTGTTAAGATCTGCGTAATTATTATCATAACATTCTCTTCCGCTATCCATCACCAAAGTACCAAATGCTTTAGATTTACAGCCTTCCGGTTTAATGATTCTTCTTTGGGGCTCACTGTAATAGAAATCTCCATTTGAAGAACCGAAATTATCTTCCAGGAAGTATTTATCAACTGGTTCAATATTGATATACATTCCTTGAAATTCATCGTTTACATAAAGATTGACATAATTAGCTCTGGGAGCAGGCATATACTTACTTGCCAGATTGTATCCCAATACTTCTCTTACCAAACTTGGATCTTTAACAGCACTGGAAATTTCAATAGAAGATCTATTGGCATGTTTTTGATTGCTTTTGACCAAATCCAACTGTATGTGCAAATCATTGCGCCATGATCCCGGTTGGAATGAAGCTCCCAACCAATAACGAACACCAACATCGGAATAACTATCTCCATTAATGGTAACATTACCCACCAGCATATTATCACCATTATAGCGTAGTGAATCCATTAGATAACGCCAATTCTCTTGCTCAAATTCAAGCTTTATTTCCTGAACTTGTTCTGTATTGTAAAAATCCGAAGAATTCTGTGCCTGCAGAGCGCTAAAAATGAAGAAGCAAAGCGCTAGGATAGAAAGTATGTTTTTTTTCA
>JBCBCD010000279.1:0-7959 GCA_038530915.1 Bacteroidota bacterium | reverse complement strand
TTGTAATGGGCTTGATGGCCAAATATTCTTGCTTGTTCACGTAATGTATAAGCTGCATTTAGAGTATCTCCATTTTCCATAAAATTGTTGAAACAAACTTCCAACAAGATTAATGAACTATCTGGATAGGTATAACGTAGGTTACTAGCCTTCTCAAATAAAATCCTGTTGAGGTCAAGTTCAGGAAGTTCGACTTTGGCAGGGGCCTGAGCTAATAAGAAAATGGGGATACATGTTGAGATGAAAATGAATAATTGTTTAGTTAAAAGTTTCATACATATGGTCTTTATTCGAATTGTTGTTAGAACTGAAGTTAAATGTCTGATAAAACTTTCTTTTGTTCAGAATTTTTTTGCTTAAATCTATCTATTGTTCAGTTATTGTTTAGTTGTTTAGGCATTATTTAAAAGGTGATAATGGTAGTTTTACAAAACGATATTTGTTTGTAATAAGCAATAACAAATAATGAATCTTAATTAAAGCTACCATCAATCATGCATGAAGTTACCAATGAAGCCATTGACAGATTAGGTATTTGTAATCCAAACTTTTTGAGTGCAGCTTCAAAACGCGCCCTTTCATGGCCACCAATAGGAAATGAATGGTTTGGAGAATTTGAGGTATTTGATTTGAAGGGAGATCTTGCCTATGAAGAGGGAGTTGTCAGAAGAGATCCTAGTGGTATGATTATGGAAGAAGGAAAATACTTTGTTTGGTATTCCAGAAGCGTTGGCCCTACTCAAGGGTTTGCAAACGATATCGAAAAAGACAAGGTATTTCCATGGGATAGATGTGATCTTTGGTATGCAACTTCAGAAGATGGGTGGACGTGGAAAGAAGAAGGATCTGCAGTAATAAGAGGAGAAGCTGGCGCTTATGACGACCGTTCTGTTTTTACAGCTGAAATTTTAAAACATGAGGACAAATACTATTTGGTCTATCAAACAGTGAAGTCTCCTTATACGGTGAGAGTTAAAAATCAGATTGGGATAGCTTGGGCAGATTCACCACATGGACCTTGGACAAAAAGTGAAGAACCCATCTTAAGTCCAGCCGATAATGGTATCTGGTTGGGAGAAGATGACAATCGATTTAAAGTGGTTAAAAAAGGAGATTTTGATAGTCATAAAGTACATGATCCTTGCCTTCTGTTCTTTAACAATCAATTTCACCTTTACTATAAAGGTGAACAAATGGGGGAAGAGATCACTTTCGGTGGACGACAGATTAGACATGGATTAGCTGTGGCTGATAACCCACTCGGACCTTATGTAAAATCTCCCTACAATCCAATCAGTAACAGTGGCCATGAAATCTGTGTATGGCCATACAATGGTGGAATAGCATCTTTAATTACTACAGATGGACCTGAGAAAAATACACTCCAATGGGCTCCTGATGGAATTAACTTTGATATCATGTCTGTCATCAAAGGAGCACCACATGCCATAGGTTTGAACAGAAACTTAAGTGGTGAAAAAGCTCCCTGGGCTGCATTGGAATGGGGACTGACTCACCAATATATGAATGATGATTACCAGTACATCCGTCGATTTAGTGGTCGTCGCGTAACGACTCATGTTGCAAAAGGCGAACAGCCTGTATAAATAAAAACAATTATGAAAAACATTAGCCACTCTTTTTTTATAAGCAGTCTGTTGTGCTTATTTTTCTTTACAAGTTGTCAAGAAACGAACTCTAAATTGGAGGAGGAAGACCTGGTCTTTTTATCCTTTGAAAACGGACTTGACCCTACATTGGTTTCGACGGAAGATGCCACTTTTGAACTCATTGATTATGAATCTTCTAAAGCACTGCAAGTTTCTACCGGCAAGAAACTTTCTAAACCAGGTATTGTCATCAAACAATCACCTGATCAGCTATGGGATCTGAATGGATATTATCAGGTAAAAGCAGATGTGACCAATGTGGGTGATGAAACCATCCAGCTTGAAATGTTTGTAGGCAATGATCCGGATGGACTTACACGGTGGTATTGCTCGGATTATGTGGATTTAGAACCCGGAGATTCTAAAACCATCAGTGTTGATTTATCATGGACACAGTGGGTACATAATCCTCAATTGGAGATAGTCGGTATGCGAGGAATACCCGGAAAGATAAAAACAGATATCAGCGCCATTAAAGACATCACTTTTTATTCCAGATATGCTACTCAGGAAAATCAATTTTTGATTCATAATGTAAGGGCAGTAGGCCAAATGGAAGTAAGAGATACCAGTGGATTCTTTCCTTTTGTAGATCGTTTTGGACAATATGCTCATAGAGGTTGGAAGGACAAAACAAAGTCTATTGAAGATCTAAAAGAATATGATCAAAGAGAAAAGGAAAGTTTTGAAAGCTATCCTAAAGCTAGTAATCGCAATCAATATGGTGGATGGGCGGACGGCCCACAGTTAGAAGCCACTGGTTTTTTTAGGGCAGAAAAGTATAATGACAAATGGTGGATGGTAGATCCGGAAGGCAAACTCTTCTGGTCTGCTGGTATCAATTGTGTGTTGACTAATTTTGGACTAACTGGAATAGAAGGAAGAGAGAAGTACTTTAAGGACTTGCCAAGTAGAGAAAGTGAAATGGGGCAGTTTTATGATCAGGGCATGTGGTCTTCTCATGGATTTTATATGGATAAGGTCCCATTTAAAGCTTATAATTTCTACAAGGCCAATCTTTACAGAAAATATGGTGAATATTGGAAAGAAAAATATCAGGAAAGAATCCATCAACGTTTTGACAGTTGGGGGATGAATACTTTTGGAAATGTTTCTGACCTGGAAGCTGCTGCTCAACAAAAAACACCTTATGTAGGAACTGTTTGGATTGAAGGAACACCAAAGATTGAAGGTTCTTCAGGATATTGGGGGAAGTTTCACGATGTTTTTGATCCTAAATTCCGACTGGCAGTACGTGAATCGATGGAAAGACAAAAAAATGGAGCAGGAGATCCTTGGTGTATTGGCTTTTTTGTAGACAATGAGTTGTCGTGGGGAGATTTAGGGTCTTTGTCTATTGGTACTTTAAAAAGCCCGGTTTCTCAACCAGCTAAGCAAGAATTCATCAATGATTTAAAAAAGAAATACTCATCGATTTCAACACTTAATGAGTCTTGGAGTACCAATTACCAATCCTGGAGTGAGCTTAGCATGCGTACTGAAGCTCCGAAAATTGATATGAATCATGAGGATTTTGCAGCATTCTATGAAAAAATTGCGGATACCTATTTCCGAATAATTAAAGAAGAGCTGAATAGAATAGCTCCTGATCAGTATTACTTAGGTTGTCGTTTTGCTTGGGCTAATAATGAAGCCACCATGCGAGCAGCTAGTAAATACAGCGATATTGTCAGTTTCAATAAGTATGAATACAGTGTAGAAAATGTGGGACTACCGGAAGGAGTAGACAAACCCATTATGATAGGGGAATTTCATTTTGGAGCGCTGGATAGAGGAAATGTACATGTAGGAGTCAAGAAAGCTAATAGTCAAGCCGAAAGGGGAACTTTGTACCAAAACTACATTCAAGGAGCACTTAGGAATCCTGCCATTATTGGAGCTCACTGGTTTCAATATACCGATCAAATGGTAACGGGAAGAGAAGATGGAGAAAATTACAACGTAGGCTTTGTGGATGTTTGCGATGTACCTTATGAAGAATTTATTGAGAAAGTGCGAGAAACCAATTATGCCATGTATGAATATCGCTCAGAAAATTGATAGATAGTTTAATAAAAAGCATCAACTGTGCTGATTGAAGAAGCGAAACGTTTTTTTGACATGCTCTCTCCAATACGGCCATTCATGTCCACCTTCAAATTCTTCATAATGATGAGGAATTTGAAGGTCTGATAATTGCTGGTGTAACAATCTATTGGTTTCAAGTAACTCATCCTGAACACCACAATCAAATCTAAGTTGAGGTAGGCTCTCTTTGTTCTTTCTCATAATATCAATAACATTCTTATCCTGAGCAAACCTTTGGTATTCTTCTAAAGGTTCTTCAACAAACAGCGACATTTGTTGTAATTGAGTAATAGAACTATGGCCTGAAACAGCTTTAAAAGTATCCGGAAAACGAGCCCCCAACATTAATGCGCCATAACCTCCCATGGATAAGCCACCAATACAAATACTTGATTGTGCTCCAGCTTCCGCAATATTTTCTTTTATGGCCAAAGGAACATCATTGACAATCCATTGATCGTAATTATAGTCATGATGTGAGAAATAAGCAGAGCCATCCCCCCATAGACCATCAGAAGGCATGGCAATAATGGCAGGTTTTATTTTTCCTTCTTTGATCATCTCATGAGCAGTGTGATGTGCTCCTCCTTTCAAAGCCCAAATCCAGGCGCTACCATAAACTCCATGCAAAAGGATGTAAATAGGCAAGTTGGTAAGAGGCTGATCCAATTTTGGAACATACAAGCAAATGTCTGCTCGCCCTTTGAGATGAGGTGTTTTTACCGTTAAAAAACGAAGACCATCCTGCTCGTAAAGACTGTCTGATAGTTCTATGGTTCGAAAACTGCTCATATATTTTATGCTGTTATGCTGTTATGCTTTTATGTTGTCATGCTTTCATGCTGTTATGCTATTATTACATTCTCAGCTAAATCCCTATTTTACTTAAGTAGTTGGATAAAAATGATCATTACTTTATGATGTCATCCTTTTGAGCTGTCCTTCGTTGAATCCTCAGCTGATATGAATCACCTTGCGGGTTCGCCTCGATCAGCTCTAAAAATCTGATCGATCAAAAACACTAATTATTTTGTCCAACCATTTAATACTACTATGTCACTTTGACCGGAAGTATTTCAAAATGTATGATGCTTGATTTAATTGCCCCAGCTGGGACAACATATTGTTAACTAGAAAATATGATGTAATGATATGTGCCGATAGGTACACTATATATTGCGTACCTATCGGCACGCTTATGAGATTGTCTACGTAAAGGCTAACCATATTTTGCCCTTATAGGGCTGTTATATTTGAGCATCATATATTTTGCCACTACACCCTTTGAGCAAAGTGATAAAGTAGTATTAAAAACTTGATCTTGTTGTTTCTTTTTAGGAAAAGACAATCTTACCCTACACCCTACACCCTACACCCTACACCCTACACCCTACACTAAAACACAACCACTCCTTTAGCATTTTTACCTGCCAACATATCGTCGAAAGCTTCCTGAAGTTGATCTAAAGCATATTCGCGAGTGATCATTTCATCAAGTTTAAGTACACCACTTTTATAAAGGCTCATAAGTTTGGGAAAATCTATTTGTGGGCGGCATTGTCCATAAAGTGGGTTGATGTAGATTTTATCCCACTCAAAAAGACGCATATCAATCGTAATTTCCTCTTCTATGCCACTCACCTGTACTGCTGTACCTGCATTTCTAACCATGGCCAGAGGTGCTGCACCAAGAGCAGGTATGGCTGTACATTCAAAAGCATAGTCTGCTCCACGGTTATTACACATTACTTTTACTTTTTCGGCTGCTTGATTGAGACCAACATCACCTCTATCTGCCAGAATGGTATCTGTAGCTCCAAACTGTCTGGCTAATTCGAGTTTGTTGGGATTAATATCGATGGCGATGATTTTTGCTGCTCCGGAGATTTCAGCTGCTTGTATCACATTGAGACCAACACCACCACAACCCAATACAACAACAGAGCTTCCTGCTGAAACCTTGGCAGCATTCACAACAGAACCATAACCTGTCATCACCCCGCAACTCACTATACTGGCGGCAGAAAAATTGAGATTTGCCTGATCTACTTTTACCAGAGCTGATTGCTTAACCAATACAAATTCGCTTAAGGTACCAAGATTAAAAGAACGCTCTATAGGTTGATCTTTCCATCTAGATCCTTCTAAATGTGGATGCCCTTCAGTATAACCATTCCCCCCTGCCACTACCGGAGAGTTGTTTTCACAAATGTGTTGATTGCCTTCCTGACATTGAAAACAAGTCATACAAGGGGTAGCCCAATTCAGAATAACTTGATCCCCCTCCTGAACATCGTTAACCGCTGAGCCTGTTTTGTAAACTATTCCGGCACCTTCATGTCCCATCACAATTGGTTTTCCCCAATTCAAAGAGTCATAATCTGTATGACATAAGCCTGCGGCTTTCATTTTTACAAGTGCTTCGTCAGCTTTTGGATCTGATAATTGGACGGTATCAATAACAAAAGTACCATCACCTTTTGCAATAGCACTTTTAGCATGAATTGGCATAGGAATGTTATTTTTTAAAGAGATGAAACACTTTCAAATTTATGGGATTTTTCATAATAGCCATTTTCCTATTTTATCAAAAAGCTTAACTATTTTGTTAGATAAACCTGCTTAATTGTAATCCATGTAAATGGTTCTTTTCTGCAAATAACCTTCTATACCAAATATCCCATCTTCTCCTCCTATACCCGAAGTTTTATGACCGGAATGATAGCCTTGAATATACCCTACTATAGCTCTGTTGATAAAAATAGTACCCACTTGTAGTGTGTCTATGGCTTTCATGTGACGCTTATAATTGTTGGTATACAAATAGGCAGAAAGACCTTCTTCGCGAGCATTGGTCAAAGCTATGGCTTCTTCAAAGCCAGACACTTTCATAATGGGAAGTACAGGTCCAAAAAGTTCATCTTTCATAGTTGCGTGATCATTCTGGACGTTGGTCAATATGGTGGGGGCATACCAATACCCTTTTTCAAATAGAGTTCCTTCAGGGCGATGACCGCCCAATACGAGTTCTGCACCCTGCTGTACATTTTGATGTACCAATTTGTTGATTCTTTCTAGTCCCAGGTGACTAACACTTGGGCCCATATTTATACTCTTATCAAAAGGGTCGCCAACTTTAATTTGTTGGACTCTTTGTATGAGTTTTTCAGTGAACTCATCAGCAATTTTTTCATCCACCATCACCATCTCATTGCAGATGCAAACTTGCCCACAATTGGCATATCTTGAAATAGCAGCTGCTTCTACGGCTTTGTCAATATCGGCATCATCACATACTATGAAAGGTGCTTTTCCACCCAACTCCAAAATCAGGGCAGTGATGTTATCTGCTGCTGCTCGATACATTGCTTTACCGGCTCTGGTACTTCCCGTCAAACTGATTAACTTAGTAATAGGACTTTCTACCAATAAGGAAGCTGTAGCTGCACTCTTGGTAGAAACCATATTAACCACTCCCTTAGGGAGACCTACTTCTTCTACCACTTTACAAAACTCTGATGCAGTAACTGGCGTGAGTTCATGTGGTTTTATGATCATACTATTTCCTGTGACAAGAGCTGGCCCCACCTTACGCCCTATCAATGCCAAGGGGTAGTTGAACGCACACAATCCAACTGTTACACCAAAAGGTACTTTATGAATAGAAAGGTGTTCATTGGTAAGATCAGAGGGGAAAATAGCTCCCTGAATTCTTCTGGCTGCTTCAGCACTATAAGATAAATACCTTACTGTATCGTCTACTTCACCGAGTGCCTCCGGATATGTTTTTCCTTGTTCTAATACCAGTAAACGAGCAAAAAAATCACGCTTTGCCTGAATTTTTTCTGCAATAGCATGTATGTATATAGCTCTTGAGTGAGCGGGTAAAGCTTGCCATTTTAGCTGAGCCTTTTCAGAAGTTTCAAGTGCGTAGCGGACATCCTCTTCTGTACAAGCAGTAACAGTAGCAAAAACTTCATCATTGGTTGGATTCTTTACTTCAATGTATTCTCTTTTAGAATTATCCAACCATTCGCCATTAATATAGCAGTCGTAATGTTGTATTTCGGTGTTCATTTTTTAAGTTTTAATGGTTATTAGACTTTATTCTAAATAATTTTGTATTGCCCAAAAAGCGTCTTTTAAATCAATACTGCGTCTTGTCCTCGCCTTAATAGCTATGGCTATTAGACTCCGGGCT
>JBCBCD010000278.1:0-7967 GCA_038530915.1 Bacteroidota bacterium | reverse complement strand
GTAAAAGGAAGTATAGATGAAATGAATTTCACCAGAATTCCATTTCTAAATCGTAAAGGAGTAATGATTATTTAGTGGATTAGTTTATGAGATTATAAGGTTAAAAGTCGCTACTCCTAACCTTATAATCTCATAAACTCATAAACTCAAAATATGGACGCTAAGCGTGTAGCAGAATCTAAGTCAACCATGACTGAAATGGTAATGCCTAATGATACCAATCCTATGGGCAATTTAATGGGAGGAAATTTATTGAGATGGATGGATATCATCAGTGGTATTTGTGCCGGTAAGCATACTGAAGCACAGGTGGTAACGGCCTCAGTAGACCATGTGTCATTTAAAGGTCCTATTCATGTTGGGGAGATAGTGACATTAGAAGCTACTGTAACAAGAGCATTCCGTACATCAGTAGAAATTTTTGTTGAAGTATTTGCTGCTGATATTAAAGGAAAAAACTACCGCAAAAGCAACCATGCTTATTACACCTTTGTGGCTTTGGATGACAAGACCGGTAAACCTACTCCCGTCCCCGCAGTCACTCCACTAACTGAAATTGAACAACAGTTATATGAAAGTGCCCCAAGAAGAAGAGAAGTCCGCCTGGTCTTAAGTGGTAGAATGAAACCACAAGATGCAGACACCTTGAGAGAATACCTAATGTCGTTTGGTTAAATCATTATTCATTGTTCATCGTTAATTATTCATATAACTCTTTGATACTCTCAAAATAAAACAATGAAAGATAAACGATGAACAATGAAAGATTAATAATGAAAGATGAATAATGATTTTAGTATTATTGCTAAAATATTATTCTAACGACCAAGCTAAGGATGAACACTATAACAAACGGGAAACTTAAAATAGGCGAGAAAATAGGGTATGCTCTAGGGGATACTGCTTCAAATATTGCCTGGAGAACACTTACTACTTTTTTATTGGTTTTTTATACAGATGTTTTTGGTATTTCTGCCGCTGCTGCAGGTGTTTTATTACTAGTAACACGCCTTTCTGATGGGGTTACTGATGTTTTGATGGGAATGATCGCAGACAGAACCAATACACCTCAGGGGAAATTCAGACCCTGGATACTATGGACCTCCTTACCTCTGGGAATTGTTTTGGCTCTAACTTTTTCAACTCCTGATTTTGGGCCAACCGGAAAATTAATCTATGCCTACATCACTTATATCGCTTTGACTTTGCTTTATACAGCAAGCAATGTACCTTATTCTGCTTTGATGGGGGTAATGACTCCAGATGAGAAAGAGCGCACAAGCCTGTCCTCTTTCCGTTTTGCTGGCGCTTATTTTGGAGGAATTATTGCTCAAGGCTTGTTGATTTACCTGGTTTTGTTTTTAGGCCAAGGAGATGAAAACTTAGGTTATAGGTATTCAATCTATTTATTTTCAGCTCTACTGACAATATTTTTGCTCATTACCTATTTCACAACAAAAGAAAGGGTTAAGCCAGCACCAAAAGAGGAAAGAGGAAGTGTTTGGGAAGACTTAGCGGATTTATTTAAAAACCGTCCATGGGTTATTCTTCTATTTGTAGGTTTCCTTTTTGTTACTTATAATTCCATTAAGCAAGGAATAACGGTCATCTACTTTAAGCGATATTTAGAAAATGAGACACTAGCCGCCTCCTATATGATAGTTTTATTGGTTGTTTCAATGGTGGCTGCTTTGGTGACCACTCCTTTAGCCAATCGATTTGGAAAAAAAGAGCTTTTTATATATGTCATGATATTTTCAGGTATAACCAATGCATTGTTATATTTTGCCGAATCTACAGACACCACTTTAATTTTTATTTTGGGCACGTTATCTGAATTTGGTGCAGGTATTATGCCAGTATTATTCTTTGCAATGTTGGGAGATTCAGCAGATTATTCAGAATGGAAAACAGGACGTAGAGCGACAGGGCTCGTATTTTCAGCAGGTACTTTTGCCATGAAGTTTGGTGGGGGAGCTGCAGGAGCCATTATCGGTTTTGTACTTAGCTCTTATGGATACGATGGCATGGATGAAACCAGTATTGCCGGTGCCATCCCAGGCATAAAAAGCCTAATGAGTTGGATACCTGCTTTACTGACGATTCCAGTAGTATTCGTATTGGTCATCTATCCATTATCTAAAGAACTAATAGAAAAAATATCCACAGAACTTCAAATATTACGTACTAAATCTTAAATGACTTATATGATTTCAAAGCTTAAATGCATTTAAATGACTTATATGATTTCAAGGCTTAAATGTACTTATATGACTTATATGATTCCAAAGCTTAAATGCATTTAAATGACTTATATGATTCCAAGGCTTAAATGTACTTAAATGGCTTATATGCACTTATATGACTTATATGATTCCAAGGCTTATATGCACTTATATGACTTATATGATTCACCCAATCACTTTTGATTACCTATGAAAACATTCCCTACAGATTTTATTTGGGGCTCAGCAACCTCATCCTATCAAATCGAAGGCGCACACAACATTGACGGCAAAGGCCCTTCCATTTGGGACGCTTTTTGTACCATTCCCAATCGCATTTACAACAACCAAAATGCAAACACAAGCATCGACCACTATCATTTATACAAGCAAGATGTCGCCCTGATGAAAGAATTGGGCTTTAAAGCTTATCGCTTTTCCATTTCCTGGCCTAGGATTATGCCTGATGGAAAAGGCACCATCAATGAAAAAGGGATAGCCTTTTATTCAAACCTAATAGATGAACTCCTTGCCAATGATATAGAGCCATGGATCACATTGTATCATTGGGACTTACCTTTAGCTTTGGAAATGCAAGAAGACGGTTGGCTTAACCCTAAAATCGCAGATTATTTTGCAAACTACGCAGCAATATGCTTTGAAAATTTTGGGGATAGGGTAAAAAACTGGATAACGATTAATGAATCTTGGGTAGTAGCTATACTGGGGTACGGTCAAGGTGTATTTGCACCAGGAAAAGTATCTAATGTAGAACCTTATCTTGCCGGACATCACTTGCTTTTGGCTCATGCAAAGGCGGTAAATGTTTATCGCAATAAATACAGCCACCAAAAAGGACAAATTGGAATCACCAATAACTGCGATTGGAGAGAACCATTAACTAATAGTCAAAAAGATAAGGCTGCTGCAGAACGGGCTTTGCTTTTCTTTATGGGGTGGTTTACTGATCCCATTTACTTTGGAGATTATCCTCAGGTAATGCGAGACAGATTAGGTGAACGACTACCGGTTTTTACAGAAGAAGAAAAAAAACTCCTACTGGGATCTACAGATTTCATCGGTTTGAATCATTACACAACCATGATGGCATCCCATCAGGAAGGTGAAATAGAAGCCCAAAGTGTATTTGGCAATGGTGGATTGTCGGAAGATCAGGATGTATTGCTTCAACAAGATTCAAGTTGGCCTCTGACTACAATGAAATGGGCAGTAGTACCATGGGGATGTAACAAATTATTAAATTGGATCGCTCAAAGATACGATAACCCAGACATCTACATTACAGAAAATGGTTTTGCTTATGAAGATCAATTAATGGATGGTCAAGCGAATGATTACCAAAGGTTGACAGCTTACAAGGAATACTTAGAAGCCTGTCATAAAGCCATTGATAATGGAGTCAAATTAAAAGGGTATTTTGCCTGGAGTATGTTTGACAATTTTGAATGGAGCTCTGGTTACCGGCCACGTTTTGGAATTACTTACGTCGATTATGAAACTTTAGAGCGTACTCCAAAAAAATCAGCTTTGTGGTTTAAGGAGATAATCGGTTTAAATGGAGTACCATCAACTTAATATTTCAAAGAAATGATGAATAAAAATCAATTCAAGCTTTTAGGGTTTACATTCTTACTCTTATTCCTTTTGGGTGATGTACAAGGACAAGAAGCAAAGCGCATTTTGTTCGTGGGAAATAGTTTTACTTATTTTTTCAACTTGCCGCAAGTGGTAATGGCAATGGGGGAAGATCAAAATGTCGCATTGATCACTCGACAATCTACAGTGGGTGGATCGAATTTGGAACAGCATTGGAAAGAAGAACGAAATACAAGAACTCGCCAGCTGCTCGAAAATGAAAAATGGGATTATGTGGTTTTCAATAACCATAGTTTAAGCTCTATAGATACTCCCGATAGTTTTATGGAGTATGGTCGTAAGTTTGCGGATTTGGTCAAAGAAAAAGGGGCTCAACCCATTTTTATGATGACCTGGGCCTATTATTCTAATCCTTTGATGCAAAAAGAGATTACTCGTATGCACCGTAAATTAGCTGAAGAAACGGGTGCAGGTTTGGTACCTTGCGGCTTATTGTTTGACTCCGCAAGAAAATGGAGACCTGATCTTGATCTTTTTTTTGATGACAAGCATCCTTCCAGCAATGGAACATATATGCTGGGATTGACTTTCTTTAAATATTTTACCAGAAAATCAGTCATGGATATTCCTTACAGAATTACTACAACAGACAAAGATGGTGAAAAGCTTTACCTCCTATTTATGCTACAGGAAGATGCAATTTTTGTGAAGCAATTGGTAGAAGAGTTTGATTTTCAGACTTTAACCAAATGAAAAAAGGCACCGAAAGAATCTGACATGGAAGTAAAAGCCTTATCCTCATATATGAGGGTACCTCCATTGCTCAGTACTTTTTGTTTGGTATCGGCTATGCTTTTTACCCCAAAAAAGATTCCCCAATATTCATACTTCCCTTTCACTGCTTTGCTAACCTCTTGTATAGCACCTATTTGTTCGTTTTTCTGATTGTAAATAAAATGCCTATTGGGTTGATTTGAAGCCTTGATTTCCCAATTGAAAATCCCTTTGTAAAAAGACTCTATTTTTGAAAAATCTGAAATGAAAAGCTCATTCCAGACCAAGCTGTTGGTTTCATTTGAGGTGCGGGAGTTCAATTGATTCCCTTCATATACGGTGAAGCCTGCTCCTAAAGGATCTCTGATTAAAGCCACTTTTCCAATGGCATTATTTTCTACTACTTCAATAATTCCACCTAGTGCTCTGGCTTGCTCTACTGTTTGATCCACACTATTAACCTGTATGTAAGACATCCAAAAGGAAGGCATCTTCATTTCCTGAAACTTTTTAGGCGTTTCATACAAACCAATGATTTCTTTTCCTTGATGTGTAGCTATAAAGTAGGCATTGTCTTCAGTTACAAAATTCCAATCGAATACTCTTGAATAAAAGTTTTGGGCAGTTGCAAGATCATAGGTAGATAGATCGGCAAAAATGAAGTTGTTTGGTTTCATGTGCTTTGTTTATAGCTACGCAAAGATAAGAGATGTGGATCGAATATCAATGACCAGTCATTCAGTTAAGATTTCCCTACATTTTTATTAAATATTTACAACATATTGTAGCTCAGTCGATTAATAAATCCAATCGGCTGCATTCAAGGTGAGTTGTATATAAACACGATCTCGACTTTCTGTTCCTCTTGGAATCAAGCCTTCGTTGAACCAATTGTGAATGGTGTCTTGAAAACTTTTGCGAATGCCATCAGAATCATAGCCTACTTTCAACATAAGATTCTGATAATGAAGCCTTGCTGCCAAAATCCCATGCGTATATTCTCCACCATGTCTTCCGGTCATGTCAAATATTTCGCCTTTGGGTAGAAAAAGCCCATTTGTATTACCGGTCCAGAGAATGTTTTCCAGCCCTATACCCACAAGCTTGTTGTTGACCGCCCAAAGGACATCTAAATAAAGGGCGGAAGTCCTGTAAGAATCGTGTTGCATGAAACCAAAAATATCATTCTCTATACCTATTTGAATAAGTTTCCTATCAAAGACATAAGTGTACTCTAATCCACCCGATAATTGACTGGTACCATCTGTGCTGGCATAAAAGACCCAGGAAAAATCTAGATTGTGTCTTCTCAGGTTGTTATAAAATGGATGGACATTAAAAGAAGGATGATCGAGACCTGTTGCTAGTGTAAATCTTAATCTATTGATCCAACTCAAACTGTTGTCAGGAATACCTAAATAAAACTGATTGTATCGTGCCAAAGATTCTACTCCAATCACCAAATGCGATTTTGAGGACAATTTGTTGAGCCAGTCAATATTAATAGCATAACCCGCCTCATTGATGTGGCTGCCGATTTTTGCAGTAGGGTAGAGGGTAATTTGGAAGTTATTTTTTGGAATAACTTGTGGGGCAAAAAGTAGATCGGTTTGTGAATAAGTGTAGGATGCAATTAAAATGAATAATACTAACAGTTTACTCTTGTGCATTTTTCTTTATTTACCATGGAGTCGCAAGAGTATCATGGAGAACTCTATGCAACTCTTGCGACTCAATGGTGAGAAAAATAAGCATTCTATTCAGTTAATGTACAATTTAGCATCCACTGAATGCCGTATTTATCCGTTAGCATACCAAAATAAGCATTCCAGAAGGTCTTTCTTAAAGGCATGGTTACCGTTCCACCTTCTTTTAAAGCATTGAACAAGCGCTCTGTTTCTTTTTCGTCTTTGGGATCTACGGAGATTGAGAAGTTATTACCCACTACTAATTGATCAGCTTGTGAGGGTAGGTTGTCACTACCCATTAGGCGAGTTTCTGCGCTTATGGGTAACGTGACATGCATGATCCGATCTTTGGCTTCTTCCGGAATAGGAGGCATACCATCCTGAGGAGGCATTTCACCTAAAGTGTTGATCATTGCAAATTCTTTCTTAAATACTGTTTTGTAAAATTCAAAAGCTTCACGGCAATTGCCATTATAGGTTAGGTAGATGTTTACGGTAGTCATAGTTGATGGATGTTTTGATTGTTTATAGTTGAACTACCTTCAATCTAAACATAATTTGAGAGCATGTCCATTATGATTTTGCCTATATAATCTACTTCAAGGATTGTTCACTAGATTTACTTATAGCTTTTGAAGTCTCTGTCAATTGAATTTTTTCCAATTCTTGATCAATTAAATCATATAACTCCTGAGAGGGTTTACCTACATGTGCATTTATGATTAACCCATCTGGTGAGATCAGTATATACTTTGGTATTGATTTGATGTTGTATGCGTTGGCATATTCAGAGTAAAGTCCATTTTCTATAAATAGATCGGCTTTGATACCTAATTGATTGTTTTTCGTTAAATAGTTGACCCAGTCTTTTCTTTCACGATTCAAAGCAACCATCAAGACTTCAATTCGTGGATCATTTTTGTATCTTTTTGCCATTTCAAGCACCAGTGGACGCTGAGCTACACAAGGCCCACACCAAGTTGCCCAATTATCTATATAAACCAGCTTACCTTCTAAATTAGATAGCTGAAGAGTAGAACCATCCATTCTTTCGGCTGTAAAATTGTATGCTTCAACTCCCTGTCGGGTTGAGAAATAGTCTTTTGTAGGTTGTTTAAGTAAACTAAAATATTTACTGTCTTTTTCTTGCTCAAGTATTGCTTCAATATCTTCTGTATTAAATATTTTTTGGTGACGTGCCCAATAAGATGGGTTCTCTATGATTGCTCTGATATATATGACTTTCATATAGTCAAACAAGTCTTCATTAGTCGTTTGTGATTGTACATAAGCAAGGAAGTCATGTATGCTGGTCAGAGAATCATAAGTGAGTAAGTAATCCAACTCATGTTTGTACAGGATATTGTTAGGAAGCGTCTTCGCCCATTTTATATTATTGTCAATTTGATGCTTAAAGCTGAAAAACTCATGTTCAGGTGCTAGATCTTTATTTATTCTTCCAAAGAAAAAGAGAAAAGAGTTGATCCTTGCCTCATTTTGGAAAAGCAACAATTCTATTTCGTCAGGACTCAAGGCATCGATATGATTCAAGATTTGAGTTTTCCTTTCTTGTCGGAAGGTGTCAAAAAGTACGACAATGGAATCGTATTTTTCAGTTGAAAAAATAAAGGGACTATTTTCCGAAATAAATGCGTTTTGGTTT
>JBCBCD010000277.1:0-7993 GCA_038530915.1 Bacteroidota bacterium | reverse complement strand
GCTGGGATAGAACCTATAGAAGATAGTTTACTGTTAATGGGAGCATTTGGTATTTCAAACTTTCTAAGTGGGTTCATTTATTTCTTAGTGATTTGGAAAGCAAGAGATTTGGTACCATACTTATTACTACTAATACCTTTTAGTTACTTAGTAGGAGGAATGGGTATCAAATATCAGAACATCCAACCTGAAGCTCCGTTTGTAGGACAATACATGATGAGTATTTATCTTATTATTTGTTTAATAACCGGCATAGCTTATTTTTTATCTAAAAAAAAAGTCAATAGAACACTCAAAACATGAGTCATCCCAAATTTCATAGAAGAGGTCAGAAAGCGATCAAATTATTAATTAACTGATATACAGAAAAGTGTAGTCTAGAGTTTAAAAAGTCCGAATTTTCGGATTAGTCGAAAATTCGGGATAACTCATGTTTTGAAATAAAGAAATTTAATCTCTGGCTTTATCTAAAAGCTCACTAAGCACCTTGGCTTCTTCATTACTCAGAGCACCCAAAATATTATCCATTTTATCATTGACATGATCCAATTGATTTAGTACTTCTCTACCCTGATCGGTTAAAGAGATATCTACCAATCTTTTATCGTGATCACAGGTTTTTCTACATACTAGTCCTTTTTGATCCAAACGATCAACCATTCTTGAAGTATCTGACATCTTATCCAATAAACGCTCTCTAATATCTGATGTTGAAAGTGGTTTGCCTGCACCACGAAGTATTCTCAATACGTTGTATTGTTGTAAGGTAATGCCGTAAGGTTTTAAACTCTGCTTGATTTGATTAACTAGCCAATGATAGGTATAGATTAAGTTGACAAGCGCCTCATGATGTTCATTTCTGAAGGGCCTTGTTTGCTTGATATCATTTTGTATACCCATTGCTTTATTATTTGTAATAGCATTTTCGATAACCATTCTATATATCTAAATTAGGTTGAAAAAGACATAGACTTTAAAATATATTGAAGATTTTGAAATTTTAATTCAAAATGACAAACTTTTAAAAACCTACCTATAAATAATGACACTACCATAACATTAAATC
The DNA here is from genome assembly GCA_038530915.1 of Bacteroidota bacterium. Lineage (GTDB taxonomy): Bacteria > Bacteroidota > Bacteroidia > Chitinophagales > Saprospiraceae > JANQPA01. The sequence continues at coordinate 6,927 of JBCBCD010000277.1, read as the reverse complement.
ACAAATACCTACAAATTTAGGCATATGCGTATTGATCCTTTAGTACATATTTAAGCCTTTGACGAGCTTTGAAAATGCGACTCTTTACGGTACCTAATGGAATACCTAATTGAATGGCAATCTCATCATAGGCATAACCTTGGTAAAACAACCAAAAAGGACTTTTTAAATTCTCATTTAGAGCTTCTATAGCCTTCATTATCTCTTCAGCAATAATTTGGTGCTCCCCCATATTATCAGTAGTCTTACTTCCCTCAAGATTTAAATACAAACTATCATTTGGAATGCTTTCTGTTTTTCTACGCTTGTAATCTCTTTTTTGGTTTAAAAAGATATTACGCATCATGGTAGTTATCCATGCTTTAAAGTTGGTTCCCACAGTAAAACGATCCTTATACCTCAGTGCTCTTACTACTGTTTCTTGCACCAATTCTTGTGCTTGTTCCTGATCCTTAGTTAGTTGTAAAGCGAAACCTTGAAGTTTAGAATTTACCTCTTCAAAATGCGAATAGAATTCAATTGTGCTCATGATGGTTTGTTGATTAATTTCAATGTTATAACAACAAAGTTATAACATTGTTCTGTGAAAATCAAATTTTTTCCATGAATAGACAAATGGCGAATTGGTCTACTCTTTTTGCCAATTGATATACTTATCGGTCTAGTATGAAAACAAAAACTGGAATTATCTATTCTATTGTTGTTTTTTTGAGCTTAAATCAATGAATATCACCGATATTATTATGAAAAAAATCTTACTATTAGCATTGTTCTTCTCCGCTGTTTATGTAGCTAACGCACAACCACCTGGTGTTTATGGTGGTGGAAGAGGAGGCGCGAGTTCTTCAATTACAGGAGCTATTTCAGGAACTTTGATTGATTCTACTTCTAATATGCCAGTAGAATACGCAACTGTTGTTTTAATTGACCCAAGAACAAAAAAGCAAATCGATGGTGGTTTGACTGACGACAAGGGTGATTTTAAGATCAGCCAGGTTAAAATTGGTACTTATACACTTAGCTTTTCATTCATGGGTTATGAAACAAAAGAAGTAGCAAAGGTTAAATTAACTCCTGAAAGTCCTGACGTTAATGTTGGAAATGTCCAATTGGTTTCTCAAGGTGTTACTTTAGAAGCTATAGAGGTTGTAGAAGAAGAAGCTCTAATTGAAAACAGAATTGATAAATTGGTCTATAATGCGGATAAAGACGTTACTTCTATGGGTGGCGACGCTTCAGACGTATTGAGAAATGTACCTCTATTAGATGTTGACTTAGACGGTAATGTATCCCTTCGTGGATCATCAAACATTCAAATATTAATCAATGGAAAGCCTTCTACCCTATTTGCAACCAATCCGGGTGAAGCTTTACAGGCTATTCCTTCAGATCAGATTAAAAGTGTAGAAGTAATTACTACTCCTTCTGCAAGATATGAAGGTGAAGGTAGTGGTGGTATCATTAATATCATCACCAAAAGACGTTCTATTGATGGGCTTACCGGTTCTATTTCTGCAGCGATTGGTAATACCAATAACCGAGCAAATGGTAACTTGAACTTTGCTAGAGGTCGTTTTGGTTTGAATGCTAACTTTGGTGGTTGGTATTCTTGGCCATTAGATAATCCTAACTACTTCGAGCGTAGAAATACAGTAAATGGTGAAGAATCTGTTTTGATCCAGGACGGTATAAGCAACGGTAACCGTTACGGTCCTCGAGGTTCTATCGGTGCATTCTATGATTTCAATGCATACAATGCGATCAATACATCTCTTTCTTTCTTTGGTCGTGGTGGTAATTCTGATAACATCATCAATGCAACTTCTGTCAATCCATTTTTAGATTTAGATCAAACTTACCAACGTATCTCTTCTACTAACTCATTGAGAGGAGGTTTTGACTGGACGACTGATTATACTAAGAAATTCAAAACGCCTGAGCAAGAGTTGGTTTTTGCTTTTCAGGTGTCAGGAAGTACCAATCAAAATGAAGCAACTATCTTTCAGCAAGACGTAGTAGGTAGTGATGCTTCTTTGTTTAGAGATGAGCGCAATGAAAACGATGGTTTGAATTTAGAATACACCCTACAGACGGATTATGTACATCCTTTCTCTAAGAAAGTAAAGCTTGAAACTGGTATTAGAGGTATTCTAAGAGAAATAGATAGTGATTATTTTTATGAAGAGCGTTTTGGTGCTGATGAACCATTCATAGTTGATCCGGATCGCACTGATCAGTTCTTCTATGATCAGGATGTATATGCTGGTTACTTATCTTTCAACATAAAATTGGGGGATAAATATGGACTTGTAGCAGGTGCACGTTATGAAAGAACAGAAATTGCGGGTGATTTTGAGGTAGTAGAAACTTCATTTACTAATGATTACGATAATATCCTTCCAAGTATCATCATTAGTAGACAATTGGGCAGGACTTCTTCTTTAAAGGCCAGCTATACTCGTCGTATTCAACGTCCAAGTTTAAGATTTGTCAATCCTTATATTGAATTAGAAGATAGTAGAAACATTACATTCGGTAATCCTGAGCTGGATCCTGAATTATCAGATCAGTATGAATTAAGCTTTGGTACTTTTGTAAAAGGCTTATCCTTCAACGCTTCTTTATTTTATAGAAGAACTACAGGAATCATCGAAAGCTTCTTAGATGTAGCAACACTAGGTGAAGATGGTACTATGACAACAGAATTCCAACAGAGTGAATTCACTAATAATATTTTAGCTGATTATTTCACTCAAGTAAATGATAGAGAGGTGTCATTCACGACATTTAGAAATGTAGGTGTAAATAATAGTGTTGGTCTTAACTTATTCTTCTCGAAGTCTTTCTTCAATAGAAAATTAACTTTCAGAGGTGGTGTTAACATCTTTACTTATGATGCATCCGGTACGATTGGAAACCGTGATTTAAGTAATCAAGCTATCGTATGGAGCAGTAATATGAGTTTCACTTACGCAATCAAGAAAGATTTCAAAGTTGAGAGTAGAGGTTTCTTCCGTTCTCCAACTCAAACACTACAAGGTAGTAATCTCTCATTCAGATATTTCAGTTTTGGAGCAAACAAAGAATTTAGCAAGCGTTTCACACTTGGTTTAAGTGTGGTACAGCCATGGAGTCAGTTCTTAAGATTTGAATCTGAATTAGAAAGTGAAAACTTCTATCAGTTGAGCAGACGTGATATCCAGTTCCGTTCATTCCGTCTGAATATTGCTTATAAGTTTGGTAAGTTAAACTTCAAGCAACCAAGACAGCGTAGAAGTAAGATCCGCAACAACGACCAGAAGAGTGGTGGAAATGAAGGTGGCGGAGAATTTGGAGGATAAACACAATTATACGCTAGATAAATTTTAGTTCAGGCGCATTACTATTAAAATAACTTCAACGGGCTCAAGAGCAATATTTGCTTTTGAGCCCTGTTTTTTTGAGCGCAGATTTTTCTTATTTTGGAATAGCATTTTTTTCACCCAAAAATCCTGCTATGCAAAGAATTATAGTGCTATTTTTTTCTGTTTGTCTTGCATTTTCAACTGTTCAAGCCCAAGAAGATCCTGATCTAAAAGATGCATTTCGGTTGATCGACACCTGGCTGGATGCCCAAAATGACTATGATCGACTCCCCGGAATATCTATTGCATTAGTGATGGATCAGGATATTATTTTTAGTAAGGGATATGGCTTTTCAGATGTTGAAGCCAATAATCCGACACAAACCAATACAATCTATAGTATCTGTTCGATTTCAAAACTATTTACAGCCATAAGCATCATGCAGCTGAGAGATGCCGGTAAACTCAGCTTGGAAGACGAAGTTTCTGATATCCTTCCATGGTTTACTTTAAAACAAACTCATGAGGATAGTGGCCCAATTACAGTTCGGGCACTTTTGACCCATTCAGCTGGTGTCCCAAGACAATCCAACTATCCTTATTGGACAGGGCCAGAGTTTGATTTTCCTACCATTGATCAAATTAAAGCTCAGATCAATGATATGGAGACCTTATATCCAGCCTCTACATTTTTTCAATACTCCAACTTTGGAATGAGCATATTAGGAGAAATCATTGCTGAACTTTCTGGAATGAGTTATGAAGAATATGTCCAAAAAAACATTTTGAAAGTCCTGGACTTATCGGATACACGTCCCAATATGCCCAAAGAGCTTAAAAATGGACAATTGGCAACTGGCTATAGTGCATTGGATAGAAAAGGTAATCGCACCGCAGTAGATCTCTTCTTTACTGATGGGGTGACTTCAGCGGCAGGTTTTACTTCTACTGTAGAAGACTTAGCAGTCTTTGCATCCTGGCAGTTTCGTCTTTTGGAAAATGGAGGAGAAGAAATATTAAAATCAAGTACCCTTAAGGAAATGCAACGTGTACATTGGATGGAACCCAATTGGAAGCTAAGCTGGGGCTTGGGTTTCTCAGTGAGAAATGTTGATGGTAATACGGAAGTAGGCCATGGAGGTTCTTGTCCCGGTTACAGGACCCAGTTTGTGATGATACCAAAGTATAAATTTGCCAGTATAGCTATGATTAATGCTGGTGGAGAGAGTCCTAGAAGATACCTAAGTGGCATAGGAGATATTATAAGCAAGGCCATGGATGCAAAAAGAACAGAACTACCGGAAGGTATCAACTTAGAGGATTATGCAGGTTTTTATGATGCACAGCCCTGGGGTAGTGAACAAATCATATTGCCTTGGTATGGTGATCTTTTAGACATGGGTCTACCTTCAGGAAATCCTGCTTCTTTTACTTTATACAAACACATAGAAGGAGACACTTTTAGAAGAAAAAGACCTGATGGAGAATTAGGAGAAGAATTGACGTTTATGAGAAATGATAATGGTAAAGTCATTAAGATGCTTAGCCATCAAAATTATGCCACAAAAATTCAATAACCTATACTTTTTTCCTTACTTCGCACTTCATTAAGGAATAATATGGAACAAAAGTATTATACCCTCGTCACAGGAGGAAGTCAAGGAATTGGTAAAGCGTTAGCATTAGAATGTGCTTCAAGAGGAATGAATCTCATCATTGTCGCTCTTGAAAATGAACATTTAACGAACACTACCCAAGAAATAGCCCAGCAGTATCCAAATTTAAAAATTGATAAGCTGGGCATTGACCTTTCTAAGGAGAATGCTGCGCTGGAAGTGTTTGAATGGTGCAAAAGCAAACAGTACGAGGTCAATGTATTGATTAATAATGCTGGTTTTGGACGAAGTGGTTGGTTTGAGCAATTGCCTCTTGCTATGTATCAAACCATGATTAGGCTCAACAATCAGGCACTTTTTGAAATGTGCTATCATTTCATGCCAATGCTGAAGGCCAATACACCAGCACATATCATGAATATGAGTAGTTTGGAAGCCTATCTGCCTACTCCTTACAAAGCGGCTTATACTGCTACCAAGCATTTTGTATTCGCTTATTCACTAGCCTTAAAAGAAGAATTGAAACCATTCGATGTACATGTCAGTGTACTTACGCCAGGTTCTACTTTAACTAATGAGGATGGTTTGAAAAGGATACAATCACAAGGCAGAAAAGCTAAGTTAGTCGTCATGATGCCAGATGCAGTTGCAAAAATAGCAATAGATGACCTGATGAAGAAGAAGCATATCATTATCCCAGGCAATGTAAATAAATTCATCGCTTTTATTGCAAGGAATTTACCAATAAAGACAAAAATGAGATTATTGGAGAAGATATTTAGATCTTATGTAAATGAATAGATCTTCGCCATGGAGTTGCATAAAGTAAGGTTTGCGACTCCATGATGATAAAACTGCTATATACTATCCACAAAGAAATTATCAATTTTACACAACTCTTCGCTGATTTTCCAAAGTTGGGTCCACTCTTCTTGTTTGTAAGAATGTTTTGATGTCTTTTTGGGCTTGCATTTGTCCCAGTACTTTCCACTTTGTCCTTTTACCTCTTCCTCTGTAGCCAGGTAGATCTGAGTTTTCGCCCCAATATCCGGAGTAACTCCACTACTTCTTCTCAATTTCCAGGCAAAAGCATGCAACCATTTTGTATGCTTCAGACCGATATCCGTCTTTACTAAGCCCGGTTGTACTGCATATACTGAGATATTGTCTTCACTTTTGATCCTGTCTAATTCATAAGTAAATAATACATTGGCCAGTTTTGACTGTGCATATGCTCTAAGACCATGGTATTTTTTGGTAAGATAAAGATCATCAAAGTGCATGCGTGTTTGGAAGTGAGAATCAGAAGAAACACTTACTATTCTACCATCAGCAGATTTTTTTAACCAGGGGTACAACAAATGGCTCATATAGAAATAAGCCAAGTGATTGACAGCAAACATCTTTTCTATCTTGTCTTCTGTGTAAGTCAATTCTGATATCCACGTTCCTGCATTATTGACCAATACATCGATATGGGGATATTTTTCTCTTATTTTGATCGCAGTTTTTTTTATAGATTGCTGAGAAGATAGATCCGCTACGAATAAATTAAGGTGAGCATTACCTGTTTCTTGTGCTATTTTTATTAAAGCAGCCTTTCCTTTTTCTTCACTTCTACAAACCATTGCTACTACCGCCCCTCTGTGAGCAAGTGCTTTAGCAGTCTCAAAACCTAAGCCTGAATTTGCTCCTGTAATCACACATATTTTACCCTCCATGCTTTTTTTGATCGCAAAAATAAATATTTGAAGGAATTATTCTTCTCAATTCTTAAAGAAGCACCATAAAAGGTTTATTTTTTTCTAACATTTTGGAAAATGATAATATTACAAGAACTGTCTTGGTTCAATAATAGTATAGTCGACGCATAAACACACCGCGGGGGGTGTTTTGTAGACAAAAAAATTAATAGAGTAAAATAAAAAAAAAATTTAAAAAAAAATTTTTTTATTAATTAAAAATAT
>JBCBCD010000276.1:0-3736 GCA_038530915.1 Bacteroidota bacterium | reverse complement strand
GGTGTTTTTGCAATGGGTGATGTTGCTGAAGTAATCGAAAACAGTGAACCTCAAAGATATCCTATGCTAGCTCCGGTAGCGATGCAACAAGGAAAACTTCTGGGTAGAAATATAAAAGCTATCTTAAAAGGAAAAGAACTGAAAGCCTTTAAATACAGCGACAAAGGAATAATGGCTACAGTGGGGAGAAACAAAGCAGTAGTGGAAGTGGGAGCTTTAAAAATCAAAGGCTTCATTGCATGGGTTATCTGGATGAGCCTACACTTAATGACTTTAGTAGGATTTAGGAATCGAGTTGTCGTATTTGTCAACTGGATGTACAACTACTTTTACTATGATCGCTCATTGAGAATGATCATTGAAGATGCTCCTGAGAAAAAAGAAGAAACCATAGCAGTATAGACAAAAAGAAAGAGCGGCAGTTGCCGCTCTTTCTTTTTGTCTATACTCCAAGCAATATCTAAATTTCGTCAAGCGTTGGATTCTTGCCTTTGCATATTGAAATCCTGAAATTTTAAACATATTTTTGACAAATTAATAGTTAAGCAATTTTTTGTTTGACAAAGACGCTGAATGAGTTCATATGCAGCTGAAACATCCGACAATTGAAAAATTACAATCGTGGCTATTAACCAATTGGCAAAAGTTCAGAGCCTGGTCGATAGCATTCATCGCTAAACACCCCAAGTGGGTTAAAGCCTTCAAGATAGGTGGCATCGTTATGGGCGCCTCCTTTTTGTTAGTGATGATTTTGACCATTAGTATTTATTTTGGTGCTTTTGGTAAACTGCCTACTTATCCGGAATTAAGAAACATCAGTAATTATACAGCCTCAGAAGTTTATTCTGATGATGATATTTTATTGGGCAAATACTTTATAGAAAATAGAGTAATTGCGAATTCCGAAGAAATTAGCCCAATCATTAGAAATGCCTTGGTAGCTACAGAAGATGCTCGCTTTTTTAAACATGGTGGTATAGATGTTCGATCCTGGTTTAGGGTCTTTTTCAGAACCATCCTAATGATGGATGAATCCGGGGGTGGAGGTTCTACCATTAGTCAACAACTGGCGAAAAACCTTTTCCCAAGACAATCTTTTGGCTTCTTTTCTATTCCGGTAAATAAGATCAAAGAGCTCTTTACAGCCAGAAGGCTTGAACGACTTTATTCGAAAGAAGAAATATTAAGTCTATACCTGAATACCGTATCTTTTAGTGAAGATGTATTTGGGATCAAAGTGGCATCGCAGCGCTTTTTTAACAAGCCACCCGAAACTCTTCAAATAGAAGAAGCGGCTACACTTGTTGGAATGCTCAAAGCACCAACTTACTACAACCCGGCACGAAATCCTAAAGAAGCATTGCGAAGAAGAAATACCGTCCTAAACCAGATGGAACGATATGGATATGTAGAAGAAGAACAAAACGATTCACTCAAGTTATTACCACTTGAAGTCTCTATGGTTAGGGAAGGTAATAATCAGGGCTTAGCTACTTATTTTAGAGAGCATTTGAGGTTAGAATTGGTCGATATCCTGAATGATTATAGAAAGCCAGATGGCAGTAAATACAACCTATATACTGATGGTCTCAAGATTTATACAACCATAGATGCAACACTTCAACAATATGCTGAAAATGCAGTGTTCAAGCACATGCCGGTTTTACAAAAATCACTCTACAAAAACTGGTCAAAAGGAGCCCCTTGGAATAGCGCCAAAGTGGTTGAAAAAGCCGTAGAAAAATGTGATAGATACAAAGCTCTCAAAAGTGCCAATGTCAGTCAGGAAGAGATTATTTCTATTTTTGCTACACCAGTTTCCATGCGTATTTTTGATTGGGATAGAGGTGATATAGATACTTTGATGTCTCCGTTGGATTCCATACAGCATTACCTAAGCATTCTGCATGCTGGTTTTCTCGCAGCTAGTCCTCAAGATGGCCTGGTAAAAGCATGGATTGGAGGAATAAATCATAAATATTTCCAATATGATCATGTAAAATCTCATCGCCAAGCAGGTTCTACCTTCAAGCCTTTGGTTTATCTACAAGCTTTGAGAAATGGAATGGTCCCCTGTGAATACACCTACAATGAACAAGTTAGCTATACTGAATTTGAAGACTGGACGCCTCGAAATTCTGATGGAGAATATGGTGGCGTTTATTCCATGGAAGGTGCATTGGCCAACTCCGTCAATGTTGTTACTGTAGAAGTTATGCTTCGAGCAGGCATAGATTCTGTTATCCAATTGGCTCAAACATTGGGCTTTGAAGAAGAGATCCCCTCAGTACCTGCCATTTCTTTGGGGGCAGTGGATGCCTCTTTACAAGAACTAGTGAAAGTATATGGTACTTTTTCTAACCTGGGTGTACAACCTACGCTACACTATCTGGACCGCATTGAAACCAGCGATGGTAAAATCATTGTGCAATTTGATCGTCCCAACCCGCAAACTTTTGAAAGGGTAATGGAAGAAGATGAGTCCATCATTATGACCAAAATGCTACAGTCGGTTATCAATAAAGGGACAGCTGCAAGATTGAGATCGAGATATGGCATAAAGAGTCAAATAGCTGGAAAGACAGGAACTACCCAAAAACAAACAGATGGTTGGTTTGTAGGGTATACTCCTGAATTGGTCTTTGGAGCTTGGGTGGGTGCTGATAACCCTAAAATACATTTTAGAACCTTATCTGCTGGACAAGGTGCTCAAACAGCCCTACCGATAGTTGGAGAGTTCTTACAACAAATGTATAGTGACCCCAAATATAAGTCTACTCGAAACCTGGAATTCCAGGCTTTGCCAGACAGTTTAGCTTACTTGATGGATTGTCCGCCTTATCTGGAAGATATGCCCATTTTGGTGGATTTCTTTCAGGACTATAATGAAAACCCCGGCTTTTTTAGGCGCATGTATGGTGAGCTCGTTCCAGAATTCGGCATTGAGGATATTAGATTAAAAAGACAACGCAATAGGGAAACAGATGAAGAATACTTCGAACGAATGAGAAAATACAATAAGCGTCTACAAGAAAGAGAAGAAAGAAGAAGAAAAGAATTAAAAAGCTTCTGGAGTAAAAAACTCTTTGGGAATAAAAAAGATGGAAATAATTAGATTTTCATAAAAAAAGCTGAGTCACTTATCAGCAACTCAGCAAGGTTTTTACCCGAACAATTTTGTGGACTAACTCTAAGTAATTAAGGGCCTATGGCATCATCTACAACACGTACAATTCAAAAGTAAAGAGATGAGGTCTACTATGATTAGAAAAAAGTTAAGAAAATGTTAACTTAACTAATCCTAAAGGATTTACTTGATTATGCAAGCTCCCTTTTTCACCAATACTTCTCTAAAAAGTCTTATTGAAAGATTTGAGCAACAAATTTTACCAAAAGCAGAATGGACACATGAAGCTCATCTGGCCGTTGCGGTCTGGTACACTCACCATTATTGTGCGACAGTGGCCTTAGAAAGAGTTCGGAAGAATATCACTTTACACAATGAATCTGTGGGCATTGCAAATACTGATACCAGTGGTTATCATGAAACCATTACTCAATTCTGGCTGAATACCGTGAGGGAATTTTTGAAAAATAATGATTCAGCAGACCTAGTGGATAAGGTTATTAGGGAGTCTCATAACTCGTACCCTCGTACCTCGTTTTGAGTCACCCAAGAAAGTGTTGTTTGAGTCCATTTTTTCTTAAGAAGCAAAGCTTTTCAAGGAAAAATGGA
>JBCBCD010000275.1:0-4257 GCA_038530915.1 Bacteroidota bacterium | reverse complement strand
ATATTCCGATCTTTTTTTGAGTCCATTTTTCCTTGAAAAGCTTTGCTTCTTAAGGAAAAATGGACTCAAACAACATACGAGACAGCCTCATTGCAGGATATTAGTTTACCTGTTTAAATTCTATATCAATGCGATTGTAATACAAAGTGGTTATGCCTTCAAAACCTGAATCGGTTCCAATACAAATCCAGGCTTTACCTGTATCATCCGTTTGAAAGGAGAAGGGAGCACTTGCATTAGAGCGGTTGATTAATGTAAACTCTGTTGTATTATCCGCCACTCCAACATGTCCAATTACTTCCATATCCTGTCCGGATTGACTTTGATTGCCTTTGTCAATATTCATCAGGTAATATCCAAAGTCTAATCGCTTGGATGGTTCAATGAGAGAAATTCCTGTTTTTAAATAAACACTTTCAGCTGGTGGTCCACCTATACCAACTGCATTGGTGGGAGCATCTGAGGCCAACTCTATATCAATCCTCACTTCATAAGATTGATTGGGTTCTAGGCCAGTAATCTCTTTTTTCAAAAACATAAACAGATCATCACTTCGATTACTACCTGAAAGCTTCAAGCTTTTTTGATTTTGATCGAGTGGCTGCGGTAAAACTGAGTGTCCAAATTGAAGCTCATAAAAAACTTCTTCACCTAATGGATAATCCGCAAAGTCTCCTGACCAGCCTTCTGTAGATTGATCAAAGTCAAAGGTAAACTCTAAAGGCTGAGGTGATTCTTGCTCTTTCTCACACGAAAAAAGCAAGAACAACAATAAACATGCAAATGGGAATGATTTCATAGTCAAATGAATTAATTATATAGATTGTTTTACTCACTAGACTTATCCATTCAATAAAACCGTTGGGGGATATTCCGATTTTTACATTTTTTTAAGAATTAGTTTCTGGTTGTTGGTTCTGTGAATAGATGTTTGGCAGAAGTGATTATACAATAACAACTAAAAACCAACAACCAGAAACTAACTTAATGCTCAAACATCACTTCAAGTACTGCATTAAAAATATTATCTGATGGTTCTTCAGCATCTTCACTTACCGAATTGATCAACAGTACATAAGTAGCATCCCTTTCAGGAAAATAAAATCCGTATGTACTGAATCCATCTATACCACCGGTATGTCCAATTGCTGTTCCATATTGTGTATCAAATTTCTCAATGCCAAATCCATTTTGAAACTGTCCATAGGTATCCCAATGATAATCTTCAGGCATATCAAACCAATTGGTCATATTGCTTAAAGATTCCTCTGATAAGAATTGTCCATCAACCAATCGCTCTAAGAAAACAGCAAGGTCGTATGCATTAATAATCACACCACCATCTCCACCAATTCCCAATTCATCAGCATAGGCAAAACGCGATTCTACAAATTGTCCATTACCGTAGATATCGGCATAACCTTTTACCATATCATTTGGAACAATTTGGTTTTCGCTATAATAAGCCGAACTTAGGTTCAAAGGATTGAAGACTTCTCTTTGATAAACTGTTTCAAAATCCAATCCTGTAGCAGCTTCTGAGATCATAGCCAGCAGTAAGAAATTGGTATTGGAATAAGAGTAAGTTTCATCTACTCCATTAGTAGCTGCCTTGCCATAGGTATATTCTAAAACTTCTTCTTTGGTCCAATCATTCTTCACCTTATTAAGTCGATCTAATTCAAATTGAGTGGTATAAAAATCTGCTATGCCGCTGGTATGAGCCAATAAGTGACTGATAGTTGCTTCATTTGCATTTTTAATATTATCCGTTATCGATCGATCCAGCCATTTATTGATGGGATCATCTATGGATAAAATGCCTTTGTCCATCAAGCGATAGATGGCAGCTGAGGTAAATGCTTTACTGATGCTGGCTATTGCAAATCTATTGCAGCTTTGCATTTCTACATTGGAAGCGATGTCAGAAAAACCACTTGCACCAGTCCAGATACCATGAGAATCTTTTACCAATAAGACAGCACCGACCATAGCCAATTTTCTGTTTTCATTTAAGATATTCTGATAGCTGTCACTTTTGGGGTGGTTTTGATTGACCAAAGGGGCTTCAAATAGGCAATCGTAATTATCTGAAATAACAATTTCATTTTTCTCACAAGCCAAAAACCCAAAAGCAATAAGAATAGATAAAACGATGGTTGAAAAATTATATTTAACAGTCATGATTATTTGATTTTAAGGTTGAATCCAACTTTTGTGAATGAATGAGGAACGACGGGAATACTAGTAATGAAGGGAGTCTCTATCCCTAATTCGTGTTTAATGAAAGGTTGAAAATCTCCAGAGCGATTAAAACTCAAGCCAATACCAACATTAACTAAGGCATGAGGGCGCCCCAATTGCGTTTGTTTATCAAAGTCGCCATTTTCGACGTCTAGCTCGTAGATCTCTCCAGGGTAAAAAGTGTGCAGGTAGCCTAAACCCATTGGAAAATCCAACCCAATGTCCTTACCCAGCCTGAAAGTGTGTTGATATTCAGCTCTGAGATAAAAACCCAATTCTACTTTTTCATGATAGTACCCTCCAACATAAGCGTTCCAGGATCGGATGGAAGCCGACCTTTCATCTTTACTCAATTGGATACCTATTTCTGCTCCGGGATGTATAGGAGCCAATCTACTGAATGGAAAAGCAATGGATTCTGAAAAAAGAGAGAAGGAAATAGATTCTATTCCTTGTGCTCGAAGCTCTCCCCCAAAAGTACTTAGCGAAATGGCCAAGGCAAGTCCGAGGATTTTAAAAATGCTGTTCTTCATTTTCTTAAATGATTTGGTGATTTTGATGACTCAAAACTACCTCAGTCGAAGAAATGAAGCGTCCAGTATCCTTAAGTAAGGAGTCCAGAAGTCTTAGAACTTAAGGATCTTAGACCGTTTGAAGCATTATAGACGCCTTATTGGCTTGTTTGAAGGCGGTTGGCGTCAATCCGGTCATTTTCTTGAAAACGGCGTAAAAACTTGATTTTGAATTGAAGCCCGCTTCCAGTCCTATAGCTACCAGACTATATTGATTAAAATCCGAGTGAGTGATCATCCGTTTCACATCTGCTACCCTGTAAGTATTGATGTAGTCCGAAAAACCAGCAGGATGATAGCTATTGAGCAATTGTGAAAGATAACCACTACTAATTCCCAATCTATTGGCAATGTATTCTCTATTCAGATCAGGCTTTCTGTAAACATGTTCTTCTACCAATAAACGTTCAAGTTTCTCCAGATAGATATTAGGAGCTAATATCTGATCGGATAATGCAGTAGGTTGAGGAATGTTTTTTTCTTCCTTCTTAAGTAATTGTTTGATTTCATTTTGATCATCCAGCAATTGAAGCTTGTAGATTCCCTGATAGCTGACCCAAAAGAAGAGCATGGCAACACCACCAAATAAAAGTTGAACTAAATCGACATCGTATTTTAATGCGATTAGAAAACTAAACATCCAAAAGCTCAAAAGTACCATTGACATGGTCCAGAATTGTAAAAACCATTTTGATTTTTGTGGATCTACTTCTGATTTTTTGAATTGTTGGATTAAAAAGAAAATCCATATAAAAATGCTGATGGAAAATACAATTGAAAGGGTATATTCAAAGAAATAATAGGTGTTGATCAAGGGCTCATTTTGGTCCATATTCAAGTCATAAACCCCAAGGTCCATCCCCAAATCTAAAAGAATATTTACGGCAAATGTGACTAAAAAAGGCAAATAAAGTAAGCGCAACTTACTATTGGTAAGCAAAGGATGCTTCATTGCGTGCAGAAAATAATACAAAAAAGTCACCGGAAATAAATATTCCCACATGATATCACTTGTGACAATGATCCAAACATTGTCCTCAAACAACTTGGAAAATTCAAACAATAAACCTATCAAGGCGACTAACATTAGTGAATAGGCAAAGTACTGATTGGCAGAATTGCGAAAGAAAGTGAAAAAACGGATGACCAGACTTACAGTAAAACCAAAGGTCATGCCTATGATGAGGATTAAATCAACCCAATTGAATTCCATAATGATTTTTTAGAGGCTTACAATCTATATACAAGATGTAATTTTTTTATGAACCCCCTTACTGCTTGTAATATTAATCACTTAAGTAATACTACTTTGTCACATTGCTCAAAAGGTATAGTAGCAAAATGTATGATTATCAAATATAACAGCCCTGTAAGGGCAAAATATGATTAGCCTTTACGTAGACGATCTCATAAACGTGCCGATAGGTACGCAATATATAGT
>JBCBCD010000274.1:0-8024 GCA_038530915.1 Bacteroidota bacterium | reverse complement strand
TATTCTTTAAGATCACCTCTGTTTTAACCGATCAATACAAGACTAATAAGAAACGAAAGGAGTATATGGCCAACCTAGGACCATCTGCTGCCTCAAATGTTCAGACGCTACCAGATACCATTTTAATAGATTACCTCAATGAGAAACGAACGCTTTATGTTTTTCTTCCTAAATCATACGAGCAATCTCAGCAATCTTATCCGGTGATCTACTTTATGGATGGAGGTGCCTTGTTTGATGACATGGTATTGAATGGTCCAGAATGGCAAATTGATGAAGTAATTAATGAGACTGCTAAAGTCGGTGGACCGGAAGCCATTGTAATAGGAATTGAAAATGCTGAATATCGTAATCCTGAATTGATGCCTTTCGATGCCCGTATGCACGATAGCATCCCCAATACCGGTGTACAACATGCAGAATGGATAGCCACAGATCTAAAAGCCTGGGCAGACAGCACTTATAGAACAAAACCCAAGGCAGAAAATACAACTATAGGTGGTGCTTCACTAGGCGGCTTAATGTCTTATTATATGCTCATGACTTATCCGGATGTATTTGGAAATGCCATTGTCTTTTCTCCTTCTTTTTGGGCTAGTGAGAGCTTGTATAGCATGCATAATGAAATTTCTGATTTGGATAAGCATAAGATCTACTTCAATGTTGGTAGTATGGAAGGAGGAATGGTAGCAGATACCAAAAGGATGTACAAAACACTTCTAAAAGCAGGAATGTCCAAGGATAACCTTAAATTTGACGAGGAGCCAAGAATGGGACATTGGCACCCCACCTGGCGAACGGGCTTCCAAAAAGCATATCCGTGGATTATTGAAAGATAAGATCAAGATCATGAAATTCAATGTTTCTTCTTTCCATGCACCTTCCCATTGGCTATCGATCAAAACCATTGATATGCATACCGGAGGAGAACCGCTTAGAGTCATACTCGATGGTTTCCCTGAAATCAAAGGAAACTCAGTTTTAGAGTATCGTAATTATATCAGAGAAAATTACGATTATTTGCGGACCGCTTTAATGTTCGAACCTAGAGGCCATGCAGATATGTATGGCTTAGTCGTTACCCCCAGTCAAGTAGCAGATTTTGGTGTAGTATTTTTACACAATGAAGGTTATAGTACAATGTGTGGACATGCTACCATAGCTATTACCAAACTGGCTGTAGAAGCAGGATGGGTCGAGGTACAAGAACCCGAAACTTGTATCAAAATAGAAGCACCCTGTGGAATCCTTACTTGCTATGCTAAAGTACAAAATGGGAAAGTAGAGCAAGTAAGATTTCTCAATGTCCCTTCTTATGTAGTAGCATTGGATGAAAAAGTAGAAGTCCCGGGTATTGGAAGTGTTTCCTATGATTTGGCTTATGGTGGCGCTTATTATGCCTTTGTAAATGCTGAAGAATTACACATTCCTTGTACTCCCGAACACTATCAGGAATTGATCAAAAAAGGAATGGACATCAAAAGAGCCGTCATGTCCAGTAACAAAAAGATCATACATCCTCTGGAAGAAGAACTCAGTTTTCTGTATGGAACCATCTTTATTGGAGGCCCTATATCTGAAGGAGTAGACAGTCGCAATGTCTGTATCTTTGCTGAAGGGGAAGTAGACCGATGTCCAACAGGATCAGGCGTCTCTGCTCGTATGGCTATCCACCACAAAAGAGGTGAACTTGCAATGGGGGAAAGCATGAAAATTGAAAGCATACTTGGCACTACTTTCGATTGTAAATATGTGGACATAGTTGATTTTGAAGGAATAGAAGCTGTCATCCCAGAAGTACAAGGCACCGCTTATGTGACCGGGAAGCATGAGTTTTTTATTGATCCGGAAGATCCATTGAAGGGAGGTTTTATTTTTAGGTAGACAATAATTTAATTAGTAGGATTCATTACTCTAGGACATTTTACACAATTGGAATCTTTTTTTAATGGAACAATAGCAAACAATTCTAGGCCTCCTATAGAATTTGTAGCTGATAACAATGGAGACGTTGTAATATCTGCTGTTGCTCCAAATTGCCATCCATTTTGATTAAGTCCTGCTGTAATTATTACAGCATCATTTATCATGTTACCTTCTTGATTATTTGCGAGCCTAAAGGAAAAATCTAAATTCAGCGTACTCTGCCTATCAAAAGAAAAAATGGGGCCAAAACCTAGAATAAAAAAGTGCTGGCTATTCCCTACAAATCCATAATTTCTATACATTCCATGAAAATTGATACTAGGTTTTGGAATATTAACATTACCATGAACACTTAAGCTCAATGGGATGATAAAACCTTCATTATTAAGTAAGCGTACAGTAGGGGTAAATAAGTGATGCACAGCGGCCCCCAAGGACCAACGACCATTCTGATCATAAAACACTAATCCAAGTGCCAAATCTAAATTTAAATCTGAAGTTCCAACAAAATCTTCTTGATTAGAAAAACTTGGATTGAAGCCTATCCCGTCGAATTGCACGTCGAACTGCAAATTGTTTTCTTGAAGCCGATACTGAATGCCTCCCAATTCAAAGCCACCTGCAATTAGAATATTACTGGCTGTCTTTCTATGATAAGAAAGAGACAATCCACCGCTAATACGACTAAATTTTGAAGATCCTGCTTGTCCATAAGCCGCATTAAAACCGGCAGCAAAGAAACTTTCATCTGGACAAAAAAGCTTGTATTCAAAGCCTGTATAAAAGGAACGAAATCCTTTTGTGAAGTTATTGAATTGATCTCGATACAAGACAGAGAACTCTGCTCTATCTACAATTCTGCCAGTTTCGGCAGGGTTGACACTTAAAATAGAGAGCCTATAATTAGAGAACCCTTCATCCTGAGAAAAAACAGAGCTGATTAAAACTAAAACAAAGAGCTGGATTAAAGCTAATTTTTTCATAATAATGGCTGATGGAGTTTAGAAATCATCTAATTAAAGTGATATTTTCTTCTCTTCTAATGGTAGTTCCATCAGAATATCGAAGTACTATTTGATAGATATAAACTGCTGCTCTGGCTTCTTCTCCTTTAAAATTACCATTCCAAGCACAGTTAATATCATTCGGATCGCAATCTTGGTTTTCAAAAACAATATTCCCATTTTGATCGAAAACTCTGAATACATCTAATTGTTCTAAAGCAGGATTAGTAGAACGCACCCTAAAAACATCGTTCACTCCACTATTATCAGGTGTAAAGGCGTTGGGAATATACACGCCTCTTTCGTAATCGATCTCTACCCCAACAAATACGGTATCACTTACAGAGCAACCTAGTGCATTCGTTGCCGTCAGAATAAAATCGGTAGATGTATTTGGGGTAGCAATTGGCTGTAATGGATCTGAAAGATCAAGAAATGATACAGAAGTCCAATCAAGATCAACATCAACTTGGTTAATCAACACTTGAAAAGAAGCAGACTCCCCTAATAAGATAAAAATTGAATCTTCCGGAATTTCAACCATTAATTCATCTACTCTTGGAATAGATGTGATCGTATCGTTGATGCAGCCATTCAAAGTTTCAGCAGTAATAAAATAATCATCTGGCTGTAAGTTAGGTTGTAAAGATCCTGTATTGGAATAATTACTTCCTTGAACACTTATAATTGCTGGTGGATTCGATAATACCTCAAGCTGAACGCCTTCTTCTTGTGTACAAGCAGGAGTTTTGATCAATTCAATTGTTGGACTTTCTAAAATATTTGTGGACTTTGTAATTGAATCAAAACAAATACCATCGTTAGACGCTATTAACTGAACTACATAATTACCCGCATTATTGATTTGAGTTGTAAAATTTGGAAGTACTCCTTCCTCTCCTGTTGGTAATATCCATCGAACTCCATTATTATTTTCTGATAAATCTGTTAAGCTAACTCTTGCTGGTGTACATGGTTCTAACAGTTCTAATTCAAAGTCGGCAATAGGAGTAGGACGAACAAAAATGATTTTTTCGATAGAATCGACACAGCCGATTTGATTCCTGGTAACCAATCGAACAGACTGCATTCCTTGATTAGAAAAGCTATATTCAGGTTCACACCCATTTAAAAATACATTCTCACTTGTAAACCATGCGCAACTGCTGGCTCCTATTGCAATACTTTCAAGCCTAAATGGAGCACTTGCACAAATCGAATCAATCATTCTAAAATCAGCAATAGGATTACTTATCACGTCTATCTGACGTTCAGCAGTTGTTGTACATCCTTCAGGGGAAACGGCATTTGCTGTTATTACAAAAAGGCCTACTGAATCTAATTCTAGAGCAAGCCTGTTGGCATTGCTTATTTCTACTCCATCAACAAAAATAGTATTATTAAGCTCACTACTTGTAATGTTAATTTCGAACTCTGTATCCGGACAGGTTTGTGCCGGAGCTAATAAGTTTAATTCAGGTGGTGCTTTTACATCAAAATCCAAAGAGGTGGAGATTTCCCCACATGAGAAAACAGTAGCTGATATACTTTGCTGGCCAAGCTCTTTAAAAATGTAAAAGGTTTCAAGGCCACTACTCCTGCTTCCATCAGGAAAATTCCATTCTATTGGAGCTTCAATCGGCCTGGATAAGTTTCTTAAAAAAACAGTATCTCCAATACAAGGTCGGTTATCTAATACACTTATAAGTGCCCGAGCATCTGTAGGAATAATGGTTAAGTTTTGTGTTGTTGTATCACTACCACATTGGTTTTTTGCAACTAGACTAAGGGTTACACTATCGTAATCTAAAGATGTAAAATATTGTTGGGTAGGAGGTTCTAGTCCAACGAAGGTGTTGCCATTGCCAAAGTCCCAAAAAAGAGAATCTCCAAAACTACGATGACCTATCATTACCTCTTCACCTGAACAATATTCTGATCTGATTTCTGTAGCAAAAATGGCTCTAGGCATTGCGAAAACATTAATTTGAAGATTTGCCTCCATATCATTACCACAGCCATTTGCTACTGTCAATGATACTTCATAAGTCGTATCTTGATTTTGAGCCAAAAACTCAATATTCATTGGGTCAATTATAGTAGTATCCATTCCATTACCAAAATTCCAATCAAAAATTAAGCGTTCTCCTACACTTTGGTTCGTAAAGTTTACCGTCAAAGGGGAACAACCTTCTTCGATATCAGCAGAAAAACCAACAAAAGATGGCGGCTCAAAAACTTGTATTGCTTTTGTAAGTTGAGTTTGACAAAGTTCTTGATTGGTAATAGGATTTATTGTTTGTACACTTAAAGTAACCGGAAAAGTACCAGCTTCCTGATATTCATGTGATGGATTAAAGTCATTATCCGCCGTAGTATTATCTCCAAAATCCCAATTAAAAATATCTCCATTTGAGCTATTATTCATACTTACTGGTAATCCAACGCAATTTAAAGTATCCGGTGTAAAATCTATATCAGGCAGTGGTTCAATAAAGACAGATAATTGATCTGTATTACACGCTTCCGGTAAGGAATTATCTGTTAGCGTAAAATTGTATGCTCCAATCTCTAAAAGGCCAAATTCTACAATATTGTTATTGACTGGCACCTCCCCTGACCAAATCCCACTTCTACTAGGAAGGTTCAACTCATCTGCTGTTTCGCAAACATAAATATCATCACCTGCAGAAACCCCATTTCCATCTACGATGGTCAATAAAGTAGTAGAGCTACTTTCACAGGTAGTACCTCGGTTTATGATATAAGAAAGCGTAAAAGTACCCGGAGAAAAAGTAGAAGGATCAATTGGATTAGTAAGCTCTTGATTACTTTCATTGACCCATATACCCCCTTCAGGAGAAGCTGAAAGCTGAATAGCTTCTTGAGAATTACAGGCAGTCGTATCTGAAATGGACCGAGCTTCTACTAATTCTGAAATTTCAATTTGTATAGTATCATTTACTGAACATCCAGGAGGTATGCTATACTCAACAAAAACCTGAGTTCCTCCGGGACCACCAGCTGCTGTTGCATCGAAGGAACCGGTATCTTCGTTCACCACGCCATCTCCTCTCCAACTAAAATCCCCTCCTATTGGCTGGACTGTCGTACTAATAATGTTCGATAATTCAATCAAACTACTGCTATTACAGATGGATAAGGTATCGGAAATAGTCAATTCCGGCAAGGCTACTATATTGATGGTCTTACTTCTACTTGCAACACATCCAAAAGTTGCATCACTGAGTGTATATGTAATTGTTGATTGAGATCCATCCACTAAGGAGGGATCAAATGTCCCCATTTGTTCATCGGTTATTCCAACTCCCTCCCAAATGCCTCCGGCTTCATTGGCTTGTATAGTAAAAACAGGTTCATTCTCACAAATGGATAAATCATCGCCAATGTCCAATTGCGGGCCATCCAGCAATTCAATATTTACCTGGCTGGATACTTCACAACCGGATTCGCCAACTGTATATTCAAGCGTGTAGGTATTTACTGCAAAATCGTTGGGGAAAAAAGAATTGCCAATTGCACTACCATTTATACGCCAAGAACCTCCGGGTATTGAAGCAGACAAATTGATGGTATCTGTATTCAAACATACAACAGTATCAGAACTTGGTACCAAAATATCGACCGGTTCTGGTTCCTGTATAAAAAAGGTATCTCTTCTAACCTGAGGATCATCAGAACAAGCATTCTGTAATTGAGCTTTAATGAGATATGGATTGGGTGAAGTAGTCAGAGAGACTGGAAAATCAGTGATCACATTTCCATTGATCGTGTAAGTAGCTTCAGGAATAAAGGGTGTTGGTGTGTATTCCAAAGCAGAACAAGCGTCAGGCTCATTTTGTAAACTTAAAGCCTGGCTTTCAACAGCTCTAAAAAATACACTCTTTTGCATAGGTTGACGACAATTGTTATCGACTTCAAGAGTTACTTCATACAAACCAGGCTGCGAAAAACTCACCAAAGTAGTATCATCATTTCCACTTATGTCAACTCCATCATTAAAAGAAACTCCGGAATTGCTGGAGGACCAATCATAGCTTGTGGCCCCCGTAGACTCACTCCCAATTAGCCTTGCAGAGTAATTGCCTTGCCCACAAATGATAAATGTATCAAGACGTTGAACAGTTATATCTGCTTCTATTGGAAAAACAACCGGTTCCGCTGGACTAATCACTTGGATGGATTTGGTTATTTCATCAGAAGGACATATGGTACTATTCGCCCTTAGAGTAACTTGAAATCGACCCGCAGATGGGAAACTAAATTCTGTATCTTCATCTGTACTTGTTCCCCCACCAGGAAAAGACCAGACATAAGTAATTTCATTTGCATTGGAAGGGCAGGTATTGTTGGTAAGATCCACTGGGGTATTAATACAAGGTGAAAGTGTACTAAAATCAAAATCAGGTTCAGGAGGTTTTTTGAAAGTAAGAATGAGGCTATTGTTTTCTTTAGCTGATTCTCCTCCCTCATAATTAGCAACAACCGTAATGGTACGACAGAAACCATTTTCAATCTGACAGTCATAATCACAATTAGCTAGGTCTTGTGTTAAATCATATGTGTTTGAGAGTATGAAAGATTCACCAGGTAAGATAGTTATTGCATCTGCTCCTTCCTGCCAAAAAAGTCGCATATCAACTAATGTTTTTGTTGAGTTGGGAGTTAATTCGATAATAACTTCATTATCTGTACTACACCTAATCAAGTTACCATCAGTAACTGTTACTCTTACTGTTTGAGATTCTTGGCCAAGCAATTGATTTGGGACACAATACAGTGTCAGAAAAAAGAAAAAGCCAGTAAAATAGTGTTGCAATAATCTGGGGGACATATATTAGTTTTTTTAAATAGCATGGGGCAATAAAAGAATTACATTGGCCTTAATGCGTATGTATAGAACTTCAACTTAAAATTAGCAATAATTTAAATTAGTAATTAAGCTTTTTAATTTTTTTGATGTCGGCAAAAAGCAAACTTCTTAAATTCGTCGGCCATTTTTGTGGGTGTATTAGAAGTTGTTTAAATTCAGCTATTGGAATATATTATAGTCAATTTTTGGATCAATTAAGG
>JBCBCD010000273.1:0-8033 GCA_038530915.1 Bacteroidota bacterium | reverse complement strand
TGTATCAACCATTTTTATACTGATCATGAGGATGAGATTCAATTAATTAGAAACAGCCACTCTTACTTCCAATGCTTCAACCTTGTTTCTAATTAATTGAATCTCATCCTCATGATCAGTATAAAAATGGTTGATACATACCACGGGAGTGACTCCTGCCATTTGTACCAATTCGATATGTGCAAAAAGATTAGATAAGCCTTTTTCCAATAGATCCAGATTTTTTTCAGTGTAAGCCTTATCCAGTTTTTTCCCGGGGGCAACTCTTGGTCCTCCACCATGCATTTTTAGTGCTCTAACAGTGGCTACTATCACCGTGCAATCTGGTTTGAGTTTACTGAATCTACATTTTAGGCTACAGAACTTTTCAAAACCAATATCAGCTCCAAAACCACTTTCCGTGAGATGATAATCTGTCAATTTCAAACCTAAATAATCAGAAATAATGGACGACTGTCCAATAGCAATATTAGCGAAAGGCCCGGCATGAACAAAGACAGGCTGTCCTTCCAGAGTTTGTAATAAACTGGGCATGATGGCTTTAGACATAATGGCTGTCATAGCGCCAGCAACTTCTAAATCCTCAGTGGTAATTGGTTTTCCTCTTTTATCATAGGCAATGATCATTTTTCCAATTCGATCACGCATGTCTTTCAAATCTTTAGCTATCGCAAGAATGGCCATTAATTCAGAAGAAACTGAAATCTGAAAACCTGAATGCATCATCAGCCCATCACTTTTTCCACCCAAGCCAATTACAATATTTCTTAAGGCTTGAGCACTAAAATCGATGGCCCAGCCTATGGAGAGGTTTCTGGGGTCAATATTGAGGCGCTTAAGATTCTTTTTAGCTAGGGTTTTATCCCCATAATTGAATTCATGTTGCATTCTACTGGTAAGAGCTACCATTGCTAGATTATGAGCTTTGGTAATGGCATCTATATCTCCGGTTAAGCCTAAGCTGAAATCTGTTAACGGAATACATTGTGAAAGTCCACCACCTGCTGCAGAACCTTTTATGTTAAATGTTGGACCACCAGAGGGTTGACGTATTGCAGCTGATCCTTTTTTCCCGATGTAACCTAGTCCTTGCAATAAGCCGATAGTAGTGGTGGATTTACCCTCTCCAAGTGGAGTAGGAGTAATGGCTGTTACATCAATGTATTTACCGTTGGGGTGATCTTTTAATCGTTTGAGAATTTTTTGTGCATCTAATTTGCCATAATAATGGCCATAAGGTAATACTTCTTCTTGCTGCAGACCCAGTTCTTCTGCCAATTGGTGGACGGTTTTCATCTTGGCTTCAGCAGCATCTGCAATCTGCCAGTCAGCCAGTTCTATTGGATTAAGGCTATTCATTATAATTTGGTTTTGTGCCAATATAGGAAATGAATAGCTTATAGTAAGGAAATAGCAGTACATTTCAGAGCTGCAATACAGCTCTGAAATGTACTGCTGTTTCCTTACTTATAATCCAGAATAGAGATTTTCTCTTTGCAAAACTGAAAATCAACTTCGACATTTGATGCAACGACCATCAAACGATCGGCGGTATATTTTTCCATTAAAGAAAGGTACCATTCGACACCTTGTTGATCGAGGTTGGAAGTAGGCTCATCCAACAGCAGCAAATCGGTTTTACTACAAATAGCTAGTGCCAGTTTAAGTCTTTGCTTCATACCGGATGAAAAGTTTTTAATGGCTTTATGACGAGATGATTTCATACCTAATAGGTCAATCATTTCTTTAGTACTTATTTGCTGTTGAGCCTTTTTGAACTGAAAATGGAAGGTAATCATTTCTGTCAGAGTGAGCTCCTCTACGAGTTCAATGTAAGGGGCGGCATAACTTAAGTCTTTATAAATACTATTGATATCCAGTTCTTTTTGTGATTGTAAAAACTGCACTTTTCCTTTAGAAGGAGTAAGGTAACCGGATAGAATTTGCAAAAGGGTAGACTTTCCCGATCCATTAGGACCGGTGACTGCATAAGAATGGCCAGGTAACAACTCCAGGTTGACGTTTTTAATAATCCATTCGTACTTATATCTTTTGCCGACTTGATTTAACTTAATCGTCAGAGACATTGTTACCGTTAATTTGCTGGAAGCCCTTCATGATACCTGGATCAGCGTTGACTACAAAGTCCAGGATATAATCTTTTTCAGCACTGGCAGCTACTTCTTGTTTGATCTTTTCAATCGCATGAGAAAGATTAAAGCCTTTTACATAAAGCAATCGATAAATGTCCTGTATATGGTTAATTTTCTCTGGAGAGAAGTTTCTCCGTCTTAGACCAATAGAATTAATGCCGGCATAAGAAAGTGGTTCGCGAGCAGCTTTTACGTATGGAGGTACATTTTTTCTAACCAATGAACCACCAGCGATGAAAGCATGAGCGCCAATTTTTACAAATTGTTGTACTGCCACAAGGCCTTCCAGTATTGCCCAATCATGAATTACGACATGACCTGCCAGGTTAACATTATTAGCTAATATTACACGATCACCCAAAATACAATCATGAGCAACGTGAACATAAGCCATCAATAGACAATTTTTACCAACTACTGTTTTATGAGCGTATGAGGTCCCTCTGTTAATGGTAACATATTCTCTGATAGTAGTATTGTCGCCTATTTCTGCAGTAGTGACTTCGTCATCAAATTTTAGGTCTTGAGGGATACCGGAAATAACAGCACCAGGAAAAATATTAACATTCTTTCCAATGCGGGCACCATCATAAATAGTGACGTTAGGACCAATCTGGGTACCATCTCCGATTACGACATCCTTATCGATGTAGCAAAATGGCCCAATGGTAACATGCTCACCTATTTGAGCCTCTGGATGTATAAGTGAATGATTGACGTAATTCATTATTATGAACGCTTAACGATTTGAGCTGTAAGTTGTGCTTCTGAAACTATTTTATTTCCTACATAAGCTGTCGCTTCCATTTGTACTATACCTCTACGGATAGGTGCTAAAAGCTCCATTTTTAACATAAGGGTATCTCCCGGAACGATTTTATGTTTGAATTTTGCATTTTCAATTTTTAGAAAGTACGTATCCCAATTACTTGGGTCTGGTACAGTAGATAGTGCAAGAATCCCTCCTGTCTGCGCCATTGCTTCTATTTGCAGTACTGCGGGGAATACTGGGTTGTTGGGAAAATGTCCTTGGAAGAATTCTTCATTGAAAGTAACATTTTTTATACCAACCACAAACGTATCTGTTAGTTCAATAATTTTATCAACCAAAAGAAAAGGGTAACGATGTGGCAACCAAGCAGCAATTTTAACAGAATCGAACAGTGGTTCTTGATCTGGATCGTATTTGGGCTTGCCTTTTAGCTTTCTTTGTTCTAAATAATTTCTCTTCAGGATCTTTGTAAACTCAATATTTGCTTTATGCCCAGGCTTAGTAGCAACAATCCTTCCTTTGATAGGTTTACCCAACAAAGAAACATCTCCAATTACATCCAATAATTTATGCCTTGCAGGCTCATTATTGAAATGAAGATCAATCGTATTGAGTATTCCTTCTTTATTGACCTGTACGGTTGGTTTACCCAACTTCTTAGCAAGATCATCTAATTCCTTCTGATTCATAGCGCGATCTGCAATAACTATCGCGTTATCAAGATCCCCACCTTTGATAAGGTTTTGATCAAATAAAAATTCTAGTTCATGTAAAAATACGAAAGTACGGCAAGGAGCAATCTGTTTAGAATAGTCTTCCAGATCATACAAAGAAGCATATTGATGCCCCAAAACTGGTGAGTTGAAATCAATAAGGGTTGTCACTTCAAAGCGATCAGCCGGTAAGGCCATCAACTCTGTTCCCGATTCTTCGTCTCTATAGATAATGGGCTCTTGTATTTCAAAATACTCTCTGTCATTAGCTTGTTCTTCTACACCTGCATCAAGGAGAGCTTTAACAAACTCAATGGCGCTACCATCCATAATGGGAACTTCCGGACCATCAATTTCCATTAATACATTATCAATCTGTAAACCACTTAATGCAGAAAGTGCATGCTCAATGGTACTAACAGAAGCATCTTTGCCATTAGATATAGTAGTACCTCTTTGAGTGGATGCTACTCTGCTCACATCTACGTTCAGTACTGGATTTTCTTCTAAATCGATGCGCTGAAATTTGTAGCCGTGATTTTCGGGTGCTGGTTTAAAAACTAGATTAACCGGCTTTCCTGTATGTAGACCAACTCCACTTACTGATACAGCCTTTTTAATTGTGCGTTGTTTCATGATGTGTATAAAAGCTCCTGTTTGTATGACAGCAAAGATAATCTTTTTACTGTTTAATGTTATTTTTGAAAGAAGAGGTTTGCAAATTTTTGTAAACCAGTCAATTATGATCGATTCTCCCTTTCTATAAGTGTTTACAAACACTTACAGTTTGTATTATTTCTCTTTAATGGTTTTTTCTAGTCGACTCAACTTCTTGTACAATTCAGGTAGTTTTTTAAAGATGGTATAGCTTCTAAGAAAATCGTTATAACCGAAAGCCGGAGAACCAAAGAGTGCTTGATTTTCCTTTTTGACGGCAGATGCTATGCCACTTTGTGCCTGTATTTTTGTCCCATCTGCAATAGTAACATGCCCTACAAAACCTACCTGACCACCAATTTGACAATTTTTGCCAATTTTTGTGCTTCCAGCTACTCCTACTTGTGCGGCCAACACCGTGTTCTCACCTATTTCTACATTATGAGCTATTTGAATCAGGTTGTCCAGTTTTGCGCCTTTTCTAATAAGTGTTGCACCAAGAGTAGCTCGGTCAATACTACAGTTGGATCCGATCTCTACATCATCTTCTATTTTAACAATGCCAAGCTGCTCAATGCGTTGATAAGAACCATCTGCCTGTGGTGCAAAACCAAAACCATCACTACCAATAACTGTATTGGGATGTATAATACAATGGTTACCTATCTCACAACGATGCAATATGCGAGCCCCTGGATGGATGGTGCAGTTTGCGCCAATGGTAACTTCTGCCCCAATATAAACCTGGGCTCCTATTTTCGAGTTTTTTCCAATTTGAGCATTAGCTTCGATGATACTTTGTGCCCCCACAGAAACACTTTCATGTACATTAGCAGAGGAATGTACTATGGCTGAGGTATGAATTCCTGATTGTTGATTGGGTTGAAGTTGCTGCCCAAAATGCTTGAATAAAATGGCAACGGAAGCATATACATCATCCACTTTTATTAAAGTAGAACGGACTGGCTGCTTTGGCACCCAGTTGGAAGGTACCAATAAAATAGAAGCATCAGTTGTATAAGCAAAAGGCTCATATTTTTCATTTCCCAAAAAAGAAATGCTCCCTACGCCGCCTTCCTCAATTTTACTAGGACGGTTGACTTGGGTGTTAGGATCTCCTTCTACCGCCCCGTTTAGTAAGTGTGCTATTTCTATTGCTTTTACTTGCATAAAGCAAAGGTAAAAAAAGTCTTTATCTAGACTGATACTTTATTGACTTTACCAATACTTTCGTAGTATCGACTTAAATAACTATTTGATTTTAAAGGCTTAAGTTGTTAGAAAAAATAAAGAAGATTGGATAATTATTGTCCTAAGATGTTTAGAAGTTTAGGGGTTTAGAACAATCTATTTTATCGGAGACATAAGTGACAGGATTTAAGCATCTAAACTCCAAAGGTCTAATAAGTTAAGTGTTAGACTTTTAGACCTTTCGACTTTTAGACTGAAATTGATAGTTTATTAATTGTGTGATCATAACCTAAACATCTTTACTTAATGTCAACTTTAAGTTTGTGAATTACTATTATCTTTGCGCAAAAATTTAGAGAAGCATGCGAATCGGAACTAGAGGATCAAAATTGGCCTTATGGCAAGCTCATTTCACAAAAGATAAATTAGAAGCACTTGGTATTCCTGTTGAACTGAAAATCATCAAAACCAAAGGAGATAAGATTCAACATCTTTCTTTCGATAAAATAGAAGGCAAAGGCTTTTTTACCAAAGAAATAGAAGATGAATTATTAGGTGGTGAAATTGATATGGCCGTTCACTCCATGAAAGATATGCCTACTTCTCAACCAGATGGACTTACCTTGACTGCTGTCTCATACCGAGAAAATCCATCTGACTGGCTACTTATAAGAAAGGATTCAGCCACCGGAAAAGGCCCTTTAAAATTGAAAGCGCAAGCAGTTGTGGGTACTTCTTCCGCACGTAGGAAAGCACAAATGTTAGATATCAGACCTGACATTAGTTTAAAAGATATTAGAGGGAACGTTCCTACGAGAATCAATAAGCTTCGCGAAGGACAGTTTGATGCTATTTTATTAGCAGCGGCAGGTATTCAGAGGCTGGAGCTGGACCTTTCTGATTTGGAGGTTTTTAAGTTTGATCCTCGTGAAATGGTACCGGCACCTGCTCAAGGAGTGTTGGCGTACCAGACGAAGGTAGAAGATCTTGAAACGAGAAAATTACTCCAGCACATTCACGATTCTGAAGTAGCAGAACTGACCAATATTGAAAGAAAAGTATTAAAATTGATGGACGGTGGTTGCCACATGCCTTTGGGGGTATATTGTAAAAAAGATCAATTGGGCAATTATCACGTTTGGGCAGCCAAAGCGGATACCTGGGACGCAAAAGTTAAACGTGTTAATATATCTTCAAGTACAAAAGACGGATTAGCTGAACAAGTATTTGAAGCTCTAAAACAATAATATTGACCAGAATATTCGTCAGTAGGGCGTTAAAACCCAATAGTCCTTTCTTTTCACAACTGGATAAAGATCAATTTGAGATCAGTCATTTTTCATTGATTGATTTTCATAAGATAGCCTTTAGTCAAGTGCCAAAAACGGATTGGATCTTTTTTTATAGCAGTAAAGGTGTTACTTTTTTCTTCGAACAAGTTAAAGAACTAGAGATTCCTTTAAATAAGGACCTGAAGTGGGCTGCGATGGGAAAAGGAACCGCTGCAACCTTATCCCCGTTTGTTCCGAAAGTTGATTTTATAGGTTTTGGTCAGCCAGAAAAGACAGCTGCTGCTTTTCATGAACTTCTACAGGATCAGCGTGTATTATTTCCAAGGGCTATGCACTCGGCCCAAAGTATCCAAAAATTATTGGGTAAGGGTAAAAACACCATAGACTTGATCGTTTATAAAAATGAACCTCAAAAAAGAGTCAGCATACCACACTGTGATATAGCTGTCTTAACCAGTTCAATAAACGCAACTTGTTTTATTGATTGCTATCAAGCTCCTGAAAACGATTGGCCTGTGCTGATTGCCATAGGAGAGCCAACTGCAAAAACCATACAAAAGAGCATACATATTGATGCCCTTATTCCACAGGAACCTTCAGAAACCGCTATTGTCAAACTTATTCAAAAGCGCTCATATGACAAGAGTTAGTTTAATTTGCCTTCTTTTTGTTGCCTTAATTTCCTTTAGTTGTCAGGAAAAGAAAGATGAAAACCTCGAATCTTTTCTGGAGTTTTATGACCAATTCCATCAGGATACAGCCTTCCAGATGGCTCACATCGACTTTCCTTTGGAAGGACTTCCATCCGGAGCGGATAGTCTTTTTGCAAGCAATGAAAAGTTTTATTGGCAAAAAGAAGATTGGGAATTCCATCAAAAGATAGAATTTGAATACAGTGAGTTCACACAAAACCTACAGTTTTTTAGTGAAGACTTATTGGTAGAAAAAATAGTCCACAATACTGGCTCCTATGGGATGATGAGAAGATTTGCCAAATACGATGGTGAATGGTACCTCATCTATTATGCTGGACCAAATCGTTTAAAGCCAAAGCCTCAGATTTTTATTGATTGATTCATTGTCCATCATTTATTTTTCATCATTCATAGATTATTCTGTCCTGTGATCTTGGGATGCTTTGATCTTGTGATTCAATTCGGCTAGTTTATTAAGCATGCTTAATAAACTAGCAGAATAACTCCGTGAAACTCTGCGCAACACTGCGGTTCAAAAAAATGGATCAGAAAAATTTTAT
>JBCBCD010000272.1:0-8052 GCA_038530915.1 Bacteroidota bacterium | reverse complement strand
GCCAGCCTTCTTTTTTTATCTGGTTTTCGGAAACTTCATCTTATAAGAAGCCTGTGTCTTTCCCTTTTTGATATTTTCCAGTTTTTTCTTTACCAACCTCTTTTTAATTGGTTTCAGCAATTCTGTAAATAAAATGCCATCAATGTGATCATATTCATGTTGAACAACTCTGGCATTCATTTCGGTAAATGTCTCTATATGTTCATTGAAATTTTCATCTACATATTTCAATGTGATCGTATCTGGTCTTTCGACATCACCTCTAACATCCGGAATACTCAAACAACCTTCTTCATAAGCCCATACTTCACCCACCTCTTCTACTACTTCTGCATTTATAAATACCTTTTTTATTCCTTCTTTATCTTTTCCTTCCTCATCCAATAGTGTCGTATCTACCATAAATAATCTTATGGATAGCCCTATTTGAGGAGCTGCAAGTCCAATACCTTCGGCATTGTACATAGTTTCCCACATATTTTCTATCAATTCTCTCAGTTGGGGATAGTCAGGTGCAATTTCTTCTCCTCTTTTCTTTAATACGGATTGGCCATATGCATAAATAGGCAAAATCATATAATACTTACTTTTTAAGAACAAAATTATAATAAGGCCACAAAGGTAAACTAGTAATTCTTTTTATCCATAAAAGTTTGAAGTATTAATACTGCACTAACTTTATCAATTAGGCTTTTGTCTCTTCTTTTTTTCTTTTTTACTCCACTTCTGAGAATCACTTGTTTTGCTTCTTCTGAAGTAAACCTTTCATCTACCTTTTCTACAGGTAAATGAGGAAACTTTACTTTTAGTTTATCGATGAACTGATAGATTAAAGGAGCTATTTGAGCTGGTGTTCCGTCCAAATGAAAAGGCTCGCCGATAACAATGGTCTCAACTTCTTCACTTTCCATATAATTAGTAAGAAAATCAAGAAGATTTTCGGTAGGAACCGTATCCAATCCACTAGCGATTATCTGGAGGGGATCGCTTACGGCTATACCCGTTCTCTTGGTACCATAATCAATTGCAAGAATTCTAGCCAAAATATAATTTTTAAAGTGAAATTGTAAAGGGTAGGAAGAATGGAAGTCTAAAAATAGTAAAGTTGCCAGGCTCACGTTTTCGTGCAGGATCCCTGGCAACCGTTCCCCCTTACTATTAAAATAGAACGCTTTCCGTATTTATGAGTAAAACGCTTTATAGAATGCATGTTTGCGTTTTTACTAGCCTCTAAAATAATCTATTTTTTATAAAAAAAGAATGCCTTTTGTTAATGAATTTAAATTTAAATAATTATAAATTGGCAAAAACTCCCTTAAGCAACTAACAATCAGCATCTTAAGGTTCTTTTGACTGGTAATTTAAACCTTGTAACACCACATTGTCTTTATTCAATATTCTACCATTTCTAAATAATTGAAGATCAATCTTCTCGCCAGGTCTGTACTGTGCCACTCTCTCTTGTAATTCGGAAACTGCATTTATTCTTCTTCCATTCACTTTGAGAATTACATCCCCAGCTTCTATCCCATTTTTGTAAGCACTACCCCCTTCAAAAGTTTCCGAAATTAAAACTCCTCCTACATAAGGTAATGACAATTGCCTAGCTCTGGTCTCGTTAATATCTAGAATACTTACTCCCAGAAGAGCACGTTGTACCTTACCATATGTTTTTAAATCTTCTACCACTTTACGAACTAAATTAGATGGAATGGCAAAAGCATATCCTTCATAAGAGCCTGTTTCTGTAAGAATAGCCGTGTTTATACCTACTACATTTCCATCAACATTTACCAATGCGCCACCACTATTACCAGGATTAACTACGGCATCTGTCTGTAAAAATGATTCTATAGAATATCTTCCTTGAATAATATCAAGATTTCTACCTTTTGCACTAATAATACCTGCGGTTACTGTTGAACTTAAATTGAATGGGTTTCCGACTGCAAGTACCCACTGCCCTACTTCTACTCTATCTGAGTCAGCTAAATAGATATTGGGAAGATCATTTGCATTAACTTTTAAAACTGCAAGATCAGTTGTAGGATCTTTTCCAACAATTCTTGCTGTGTATGTTCTTTTATCTGATAGACGAACTTCTACCTTATTGCTTTTATCAACGACATGATTGTTGGTGATAATGTAACCATCAGTAGTGTAAATAACACCAGAACCGGTACCAACCGGATACCCTTGCGAGTTGAAAGTCATTATACTAACCACGGATTTAGTGACCCGCTTAGAAGTTTCAACAAAGTCTATCGAAAATGGAGCTTGTGTTTTGTAAGGTTTTACATTTATTGCCGGAGCTGCTTCATTATTTGTTAAAGTAGCATAAGAACTCGTTTCTTGAATCGCCTCTTTCTCAATGTTATGGGTGGAGGAATATTCAATTAAGAAAAATGTAGTAGCTGCACTGATTATTGCAATCAATACGTTTGATGCAATCCTTTTCATAATTAGGTGATTTTGTTGGATAAATGGATTTATATAACGAATGACATCTAACAATAGATCTTTTACAAAGAATCATTTAACAGAAAATAATATTTTGTTAAGATTTGAATGCAGGTGTTGTTGGTTTTTGGTTTTTAGTTTTTGAGCAGAATAAATTCTGCCTCAACTTTGTTTGATGAGTTTTGAGCAGAATAAATTCCATCTAAGTGCCATTTTTTTCTGAGTAAAATAAGAGTATGTTTAAGTTTCCATAAAATAAAAAAGACCGTCATTCAGACGGTCAGAGTAACACACATGAGAAAACCACTTAGTTAGAAAGGAAAGTAAGCAAGAATATATTTATAATTCTTTTCGAAGTTTATTGAATGGTTCCCTGATCTAAACGTTCTAATTGATATTGACGAATGATCTGAGCTAACCTTCTACCCAATTGTGCATAACCTGTTTCAGTCATATTATCCAAGGTGTTACACCAATTTTTATAATTGATGCCTTGTTCGATCAAGCCTGGATACGCATTGTGAATAAGTACACTGTGTGCGCGCCAGTTTTCCCAAGCGGTTGAGTGTTGTTGACCGTTCATAATATCACCGAAATGATTGTTAACTGCTCCCAGATGATCTGCTGTGCCGGCTTTGCTACACAATATTCCCCAAGCCATCTTTACACTTGCAGGAATACCATACTTCTGCATTTCAATACTAGCAACTTTACTGAATCTTCGTATGTATGCCAATACATCTTCTTCCGAAATAGCTTCATAATTAGATGAATTATTATTCACTACATTATTATTGCCAACGGCTGTCATGGCTTTAGCCACTCCCATTTGATGTGTTTCAGAAGTACGAATGGCAGATTGTTGAGCAGGAAGATCTTCTTCCAGTGGAGCTTTCATGTTGAAAGAAAACTGAATGTCTTTTTGTGTGAGCAAGAAAATTAAAATGGCTGCTGCACCAACCTTCAACCAGGTAAGTCTCAATTTTTTTGACCTTAGTTCTTCGGGTGAAGATTTATAGATTTGATATTTCAAGGCAATGAGAAAGGTTTGTATTCTTGCCCCAAAACGCTTTAATACTTCTGGTATAGTCATCTCAGGGATATCATTTTTTTTCCTTCTGGAATCCATGCCTTTAAAGTTATTCCTATACCTTGACTGACCACCTCCAGCATTTGCTGTTTTAGAATATTTGTACTTCATAACCCTTTGACTTTAAATGTTAACTTTTAAGAAATAACATTTTGTTTGTTATTTGCTGCTTGCAATACAAATATACAACAAAAAATTGCTTTTACAACATTTTTAAAACTTTTTGTTTAATTAAAAAATCCTACAACACTTTAGTGACTTACAAGGTTAGAGTATTCGAGTGGAAAATATTAAGTAGACCGCAAAATCAATTTAGATAATAGAGCTTGACTTTGCTTATAACTAGCAGCTTTGGTGTAGTGTGTAGTGTGTAGGGTGTAGAGGCCCTCTACACACTACACCAAAACGCTTATTTGAAAACAAACATTACACAGACCGTTATTCTCGATTTTAATTTTGTTAACCACTTAACTGTGTGCTCAAATATGAACAGACTTCAATACGAGACGAGTCCTTACCTTTTACAACATGCTCATAATCCGGTTGATTGGTATGCCTGGAAACCTGAAGCTTTTCTGAAAGCAAAAGAAGAACAAAAACCTATAATCGTAAGTATTGGCTACTCTACCTGTCATTGGTGTCATGTAATGGAAAGAGAGTCCTTTGAAGATCAAGAGGTCGCACAATTCATGAATCAGCACTTTGTAAATATCAAGGTAGATCGAGAAGAAAGACCTGATGTTGATAAAATTTACATGGAAGCCTGTCAAATCATTAACGGTAATGGTGGTTGGCCACTCAATTGTTTTTTGCTCCCTGATGGCAGACCTTATTATGCGGGTACGTACTATCCCCCCAAAGGCTATCAAAACAGACCTTCCTGGATGCAGTTGATCCAACACATGCATCAGGTGTATACTGAGCAATACACAGAAGTACTTGCACAAGCAGATAAGTTAACTCAGATCATTGAAAACTCTGCAAAGACCTTTCTTCCTGGCTCACAACTGAATCTTAAATTTGATGATCAGTTTAGTTCCGTTCATCTTGATCAGGTTTTCAATACCTTGAAAGCATCATTTGATATGGAAAATGGCGGTTTTGGAGGTGCTCCAAAATTTCCCAGCAGCATGTCACTTCATTTTTTACTAGAATATCATTTTTACACAAAAAATGAAAATGCATTAAGTCAACTCGAACTATCTGTGCAAAAGATGATTTACGGAGGCATTTTTGATCAACTGGGCGGTGGTTTTGCCAGATACTCCGTAGATGAAAAATGGCAAGTCCCACATTTTGAGAAAATGCTGTACGACAATGCTCAATTGGTTAGCCTCATTTCTGATTTACATAAAGTAAGCCCAAAGCCTATGTATGAAAAAGCCATCAAGGAAACACTTGAATTCATAGAAAGAGAAATGACATCACCAGAAGGTGGTTTTTATAGTGCACTTGATGCAGACTCAGAAGGAGAAGAAGGCAAGTTTTATGTTTGGAATAAAAAAGAGCTTGAAGGACTACTAGAAAAAAGGGAGGCTGAGCTATTTTGCAATGTTTTCAATGTAACAGATACCGGTAATTGGGAAGGGACCAACATCTTATGGCAAACTCAAAACCTGGAAGAACTTGCAAAAGCAGAAAATATAACTCCTGAAAAATTGGCAGTTTCTTTAGCCAATTCCAGGAAAGTACTGTTTGACCACAGAGCACAAAGAATTCGTCCTGGCCTTGATGATAAAATATTGCTTAACTGGAATTTACTTCAGTCCATTTCGTATTTAAACGCTTATAAAACATTTGGGAAGCCGTCTTTTTTAAAAAAATCACATAGCAATCATCAATTTATCCTTGAGAATATGCTTCAGGAGGATGGATTGCATTTTTACCATACCTACAAAAATGGTGATGCAAAGTATGATGCTTATTTGGATGACTATGCATTATATATAAGGTACCTACTTGAGTTGTTTGAAATTGAACAAGATTTTGAGTTAATTGCTATTGCTGAGAAATACATTGAGCTGGTTATGGTTGAGTTTAAAGATACTACCTCTCCCTTATTCCAGTATAATTCAATGGATCAAAAAGACGTACCTGTTCGTACAGTAGAGGTATATGATAGCTCTCTTCCATCCGGTAATTCACTGCTATTTATCAATTTGATTGATTTATACACTTATACCGGACAAAAAGAGTATTTGGATAAAGCATTAGAAATGGGAGCCAACCTAAAACAAGCTGTAGAAAAATATCCAAGTACTTTTTCAAATTGGTTAAGAGGATACAACAAACTTTCTTTTCAAAAATTCGAATTGGCTATATTAGGCACTGAGGCAAAAAAACAATTGGAAGCATTCACCTCCAGGTATCTTCCGAATGTAACGATTGTCACCAGTGAGACACCAAATGAAGATTACCCTCTATTAGCGAAAAGGTGGCAAGCCGATAAAACACTGTACTACTTGTGCAAAGATTTTACCTGTCATTTGCCAGTAGAGGATTTCTCACTTGTAATTCAGCAAATTGAAAGACAAAATTTTGGATAATGCACTATCCTTAAAAGTTTTTGTTTAACTTATTGTATATAATTGTTGTTTGATAAATGCATTTTAGACTAAGGCATTAATTTCATTTGATACTATGAAGCAAATCACGACTGTTTTCATCATATTGATTTCATTTTTTTCGATTCCACTTTTAGCACAGCAAGCACCTCAGTACTCCTTATATATGTTTAATAAGTTGAATTGGAATCCCGCTTATGCTGGATTAGACTATTCACTGAGTATCACAGGTGGTTACAGAGCACAATGGACCAATATTACAGATTTTGAGGGTGCGCCCAGAACTCAGTACGTGAACGCTCATCTCCCGCTTTTATTCATCAATAGTGGTGTGGGGATAGGCCTGGAAAATGATCAGCTGGGGGCAAGAACCAATACTTCTTTGAATCTCTCTTACAGTTATACTTTAGATTTTGGAAAAAGTTTACTCAACCTGGGAATTGGTACACAAGTTGTTCAACAATCCCTTGATGGCAGTAGATTGATCACTCCTTCTGGTATTTATGAGGGAATTGCAATAGACCATCAGGATAATATTTTACCTAATACAAGAGAAAATGCAATGGCATTGTCCTTTAATTTTGGAGCTTATTTTTACAGTGAAGCATTAGAATTAGGAGCATCTGTCTTTCATTTAAATGAACCAACCATTGATTATACGGGATTTAGTCCCACTTTGAACAGGTATTTTTCGGCTTATGCCGGAGTTAATCTTGAAGTCAATAACCAAATTACCTTCCATCCTTCAGCCTTTGTTTTATCTGATTTAACACAAACTCAGACACAAGCGACTGCACTTTTCCGTTACAATGACAATATCTTTGGCGGTGCTTCGTTAAGAGGATACAATCAGAATACATTTGATGCAATTGTATTCATTGCTGGTTTAAAGCTCAGCAATAATATAACATTCGGTTATGCATATGATCTTTCGCTTTCGGGTTTTAATGTAATTAGTAATCAATCTCACGAGATCATGATCAATTACAACCTGAATACACCGATTGGTCAAGGTGTGCCACCAAAAATCATCTACAGTCCTAGAAATTTCTAGCGCTGGTCCTTGTACTTCAAATTATTTTGGTTGTAAAGTGGTGAATCAGGTGAGTTAAATTAAGTTTTACTCATTAAGTTCGCTATTTGCTTAGTATTTGTGGGGTATTTTTTTGTACTTCTAAATCTAAAAAAATAGATTTGCTACCCGTTGCAAATTAAATGTCCATCACCAGATACTAAGTCCTAAAAAGTAGTCGTTTTCGGAATGGCTGAATTAATTTTAGTTAAATATCTGAAATGATCACTTTTAAAGACATGAAATATGAACAAAAAGGTTGTATTACTACTTACACAAAACAGTAATTAATCTTTCAGGTCAATTTCATGAATGATTTTTTTTGCAAATATTTTTTTAAAGAATCTATCTTTACGATCGCATATTAAGATTTTTCATACATTAAATCTGAAGGAAAACTTGGGTGTTAACATGAAAAAACTATTTAAATTTCTGTTTATCTTCCTAGTAGTATTGGTAACTGCTTGTGGGAAGCGAGAGTCAGGAGAATTGCTTGGTGTACAAAACAGACCGGAATGGAAAGGTATTCAACCCTACGGTATGGTCTATGTTCCATCGGGATCACTCCATATCGGGCCTGGTGATGAAGACATCACCAACACTTTTGTTCAACGTCCACGTGAGATCTCTATTCAAGGGTTCTTTATGGACAATACTGAAATCACCAACAATGAGTACCGTCAATTTGTGTACTGGGTTCGTGATTCTTTAGCACACCAATATTTGGATCACATCTACGAGGATGAAGAAACTGGTGAAGAGCGTATCGACTGGACAATTGATATCGATTGGGCAGATGAAGCTCTAGAAGATCTTTACTATCAGGGTGATGACCGTTTTGCTGGTAGAAAAGAGTTTGACGTTAG
>JBCBCD010000271.1:6847-8094 GCA_038530915.1 Bacteroidota bacterium | reverse complement strand
AAAAGATCAAAAGATCAAAAGATCAAAAGATCAAAAGATCAAAAGATCAAAAGATCAAAAAGTCATCATCTAAAATCACAACCCTCAATATGATCATTCACCATACCCATCGCTTGCATCATCGCATACATGGTAGTTGGACCAACAAAACTCCAGCCTCTTTTTTTGAGATCCTTACTTAAAGCTTTGGATTCTGCAGTCTGAGTGATTTTCATGAGCACTTCGTAAGTGAAAACTGTAGGGCGAGAACTTTCATCAGGTTTGAAACGCCAAAGGTAGTCACTAATAGAACCAAACTCTTCCACCATTTCTATGGCTCTTTGGGCATTGTTAATGGTAGACTCAATTTTCTTACGATGGCGAATAATGCCTTTATTTTGTAACAAGATTTCAACATCCTCCTCCGTAAATAAAGCCACTTTATTAAAATCAAAATCAGCAAAGGCTGCTCTAAAGTTTTCTCGTTTTTTGAGCACAGTAATCCAACTTAAACCTGCTTGGAACCCTTCCAGACAAATCTTTTCAAACAACCGAATATCGTCATAAACCGGCTTACCCCATTCGTTGTCGTGATAATCCATATACAACTTACTTCCTTTGCACCATGAACATCTCGTTTTGCCATCTTCGGCCGTAAATAGTCCTTCCATGATTTACGAATTATTGTTTAATTTACACTAATTCTGACGGTAGTATTATAGAATGTATGAAGCTTTTTTAGCAGCCCCTTTAGGGGCCAAATATAAGTAAATAGAAATCAGTTTGTTAAGCCTGCGTGCCGCTAGGTACGCTATATAATACATGCTTAATAGTAGATATCTTCTTTATTAGTACTGCAAATCAAGCAATCATAGTTTTATTGTCCTACCATTACTAACAAGTAAACATCAATGTATGAAAAAAATTATTTTAGGATTATTAATCTTAGCAATTTGGTCCTGCGAAACAGAACCAGCAGCCGTAACCAATGCCAGTGTAAGTTCTCCAGGAGGCAATCTAACTGTAGAAGTCGGACTGGATGCGGATAGTGCAGCTTACTATCTAGTAAAAAAAGGTGAGACCGTGGTAATTGATACGTCGAGCTTGGGCTTTGACTTTTTGAATGCTTCTTCCTTAAAAGGAGGTTTATCTATTACCAATGTGAGTGAAAATAGTGTGGATGAAAATTGGGAAATGGTATGGGGTGAACAACGTAACGTACGCAACCATTACAATGAATTGGCCGTAGATCTGGAAGAGCAATCTAC
>JBCBCD010000271.1:0-6837 GCA_038530915.1 Bacteroidota bacterium | reverse complement strand
GCAATCTACTCCAAACAGAAAATTCCAACTGACTTTTAAAGTGTATGACGATGGCTTGGGCTTCAGGTATTCCTTCCCGGAACAAGAAGGAATGGACGAAGTAACCATCACAGATGAACATACTCATTTCAATTTGACTAGTGACCCTACGTGTTGGTGGATTCCTGGCGATTGGGATATCTATGAGCACTTATACAATACCACTCGTTTTTCTGAAATAGATGCCATTTCTAAAAGAGACCATCCCAATCTGGCTCAAACCTATATTCCCGAAAACGCCGTAAATACTCCAATTACAATGAAAACAGATGACGGTATTTACCTAAGTTTTCATGAAGCCAACTTGACGGACTACTCAGGGATGACATTGAAAATAGATGCGGATAATTTACAAATGGTAAGTGAATTGGTAGGTAGACCTGACAATGCAAAAGCAACAGTCAAAACTCCATTCTCCACACCTTGGCGTACCATACAAATCACCGATGAAGCAGGTGACTTGATAGCATCTAATCTTATTGTCAACTTAAACGAACCTAATAAATTGGAAGACACAGACTGGATAGAGCCCATGAAATACATTGGTATCTGGTGGGAAATGCATTTGGGTAAGTCATCTTGGGGCAAAGAAGGAGGTATGCACGGCGCTACAACAGAAAACACAAAGAAATACATCGATTTTGCGGCTGATCATGGTATAAAAGGAGTGTTGGTAGAAGGTTGGAATACGGGTTGGGAAGTTTGGTTAAATCCGGAAGACCGCATCGATGCTTTCGACTTTGTGACTCCTTATGATGACTACAACATCCAGGAGCTAGCTGAATATGCAAAATCAAAAGGAGTGAGCATCATAGGTCACCACGAAACATCAGCGGTAGTTACCCGCTATGATGAACAAATGGATACAGCTTATGCATTCTTCAATGATTTAGGAATCAAAGCTATAAAGACAGGCTATGTAGGGAAAATTCACCCGGAAGGACAATACCATCATGGCCAATACATGGTTAATCATTACCGTAGAGCATTAACCAAAGCCGCTGCCAATCAAATCATGGTAGATGCACACGAGCCCATCAAAGCAACTGGTATACGTCGTACCTATCCAAATATGGTGAGTAGAGAAGGCTTGCGTGGTCAGGAATTCAATGCCTGGAGTGTCGATATGAACCCTCCGGAGCATACCGTTATTGTTGCCTTCACGCGTATGTTGGGTGGCCCAATAGACTTTACACCAGGTATCTTTGACATCAAATTTGAAGACTGGAAGCCTGATAATCAGGTGAATACTACTTTAGCTAAGCAGTTGGCTCTGTATGTTACGCTTTACAGTCCAGTACAAATGGCTGCTGATCTACCTGAAAACTATGAAGGAAATCCAGCTTTCCAATTCATTGAAGATGTAGCGGTAGATTGGGATACATCCATCGTCCTAAATGGAGAAGTAGGCGATTATGTAAGCATCGTTCGCAAGGAAAAAGATGGTAATAATTGGTTCTTGGGGAGCATCACTGATGAAGATGCCAGGGAGTTACCTATTGACCTAAGTTTCCTGGAAGCAGGCAAGAAATATGAAGCGATTGTCTATGCTGATGGTGAAAACGCACATTGGGACGATAACCCATTGGATATTTCTATCACCAAAATGGAAGTCGATAGCAATACGAAAATGACCTTGAAGTTAGCAGCAGGAGGAGGAACAGCGATAAGTTTTAGAGCTTTATAATGATGCTATCATGTTGTTATCTTGTTATGCTATTATCTTGTTATGACAGCATAACAAGATAATAGCATGACAAGATGATTAATTATCTAAAATAGTGCTTGGCGTAAAACGACCACTATTCTTCTTCCAATTAAACTTCTGATCGTGCATATTCACAATACCCATGGTGCTACATATCAAAGAAAGTGCTAAAAAGAGCATCCCATAAGAAAACTGTAAATCAATCTGCCCACCTAAGGCAGCCTTCAAGGGGCCTTCTACATAAGTCATCAACCAAGTAGGAAAAACAGTCAATACCAATGTGGTAACGACCAAAATCCGGTATTGCATTTTTTGAGAAGAAAGAAAAAGGGCTGTCCAAGCCATTAAGATGAAAAAAACGAGGCCCAATTGGAAAGATTTGTGAGTAGCGAGATTGGGTATATTTTCAGTTTGACCTATTGTCGATAAGCCATAGATAATGATATTGGACTGATCAGCCTGAACAGAAAAGACCTTGATGAGTGGAGAAAACAAAATGCCTATCGTAAATAAAAGGCCCAAAGCAGCTATAATATCTTTCTTAAACAGGATCGGCTTCATCGTCAATATATCTTGAATTACAAAATGGAAATTACGCTCCGTAATTAATTGACAGCCTAACAAGAAATAAAAGATTTTGATCACTATAATTAAGAAAAAGTTTAATGCATAAATCTATATATTTAAATGCCTAAGTCCGGATTCTTGAATATACACTTTGAATGCTCAAAACAGTAAAACCTTAGAAAGTATTTAGCACTTGCTTTTTCATTATTAATAGTAGCAGATTGATGATTATGATCGAGTTTATTTTGAAAATTGGCTAGTTTTCAAAAACCAACAACGAAAAACCAACAACCAAAAACAATTGTTTTTCTATATTTGGCCCGAAACTTAATATAAGTACATATATATTGTCCGATTTGTTAAGAAGGCAATTTAGTGCTACTATTTACGACCATCTACCATCATTAATATGCAATTTGACCTCAAGCGTGTCGGATTATTACTGGGACCATCCGTTTTTTTACTCGTACTATTGTTGCCTAATCCTGCTCCACTTTCCTTAGATGCCTGGCATGTTGTAGCTTTAGCGGGCTTTATGTTGGTCTGGTGGGTTACTGAAGCAGTACCCATTCCGGTTACTGCAATTCTACCTCTGGTCATATTACCTTATTTTGGAATAGAGGGTTTAGATTTAAAAACAGTAGCTGCTCCTTATGCAAACCCCATTGTATTCCTTTTCATGGGTGGTTTTATGATAGCCCTTGCCATGGAAAGATGGAACCTACACCGACGCATTGCCTTAAATATTGTCAAGTTAACTGGTACCAATGCCAATGGAATTGTATTTGGATTTATGCTAGCCACTGCTTTTTTGAGCATGTGGATCTCCAATACTGCTACCACAGTAATGATGTTACCCATAGCCCTTTCAGTAATTGGCTTATTACAAGGCGCACAATCTAGTGAACAAGACCAGAAAGGCTTGAAAAACTTTGCCATCAGCATGATGTTGGGCATAGCTGCTTCTGCCAATGTAGGAGGTACAGCAACCATCATAGGCACCCCACCAACTGTTGTTTTTGCCGGCTACATCAAACAAACCTTTGATTATGAAGTAGGGTTTACAGAATGGTTGAAAATGGGATTGCCATTTGCAAGCATCATGTTGTTAGCCATTTATTTTGTAATCGTAAGAGTATTCTATCCCAATCGCTTAGGAAAATTTGAAGGCGCCCAGGCTGTCATTGACACAGAATTATCCAAACTCGGCAAAATGACCATAGGCGAGCGTCGCACTTTGATTGTCTTTATCTCTACGGCTTTTCTTTGGGTATTCAGAAACCAATTGAATGCTTTATTTAAACTCCTCTTACCCAGCTTACAACTTTCTGATACTGGAATAGCCATGTTAGCAACAGTGGTTTTATTCATCTTTCCTGTGAATTGGAAAAAACAAGAGTTCATCCTCAAATGGGGAGATACTGAAAAATTGGCCTGGGGCATCTTATTGCTTTTTGGTGGAGGATTGAGTTTGGCCGGAGCATTAGCTCATACCGGCATCATCGACATGATCGGTGACCAATTCAAGAATGCAGCCGGAGTAGGTTTCTTAATCATGTTGGGATTAACAGCAGTATCTCTTTTTTTGACAGAAATCATGTCCAACCTGGCCTTGGTAGCTGTTTTCCTCCCGGTGGTAGGAGGTATAGCAGTCGGAATGGATTTAGATCCCTTATACCTCTGCATTCCGGTAACATTGGCAGCCAGTTGCGCATTCATGTTGCCCATGTCCACACCACCCAATGCCATCGTTTTTGCCAGTGGCTACATCAAAATTCACCAAATGGCCCGAGCCGGCATTCTCTTAAATATTGTAGCTATTATTCTGATCACTCTAATAGCCGTTAATTTTATACCTTCATAAAAACACTCCATGTAACTCTTGCGACACCATGGTGAAAAACAAACAAATAAGATGTCACAACTCAACAAGAAACTCAACTTATTCGGCCTTACCATGATAGCCGTTGGCTCCTGCATAGGTGCCGGTATTTTTGTCACACCTTATGAAGTTGTACAAGCCATCCCACACCACGGTTTTGTGTTACTGATCTGGACGATAGGTGGGATCATTGCACTCACAGGCGCCTTGACCTTTGCTGAGCTGGGCGGCATGTATCCTGAATCAGGAGGAGTCTA
The DNA here is from genome assembly GCA_038530915.1 of Bacteroidota bacterium. GTDB lineage: Bacteria > Bacteroidota > Bacteroidia > Chitinophagales > Saprospiraceae > JANQPA01. The sequence goes on along the minus strand of JBCBCD010000271.1, from coordinate 2,384 downwards.
TGTTTTTCTTAAAGAAGCCTATGGCGAAAGAGTGGGGTTCTTATACGGCTGGGTAATTTTACTGGTGATAAATACCGGAGCCTTAGCTGCTCTTGGAATGGCACTAGCCGAATACATGACTTTCTTTTTTGCCATGAGCCAGTTTCAGAAAGTCATTTTTGCCGTAATAGTAGTACTTAGTTTGACTGCCATTAATTGTGTCGGAGTTTATTTAAGTCAATGGTTGGCCAGTATATTTACAGTACTCAAATTGATGGCCATTTTTGCCATAGTAGTGGTCGGTTTCTTTTACTATGATCTACAGGAAATTCCTTTGACGCTCAATTTTGCAGAGTCTACACCCACCAATTTAATGAGCAGTTTATTAATCGGCTTAATTGGTGTACTCTGGTCGTTCGGTGGCTGGCACCATGCTTCCTATTTAGCAGGAGAGACCATCAATGCACAACGAAACGTACCAAGAGCAATGATGTTGGGTACTTTGATCGTAACCTTAACCTATGTCTTAGTCAATTTGGCCTATATGATGCTCCTTCCTTTAGATGCCATTGCCAATACCACCAAAGTAGCAGGAGATGCAGTAGCCACAGTCATCAATTCCGGCGGTAAACTGGTTGCTATAGCCATTGGTATCTCTATTTTTGGAACCATAGGCATTTACACCATGTCGGCACCGCGCATTTATTTTGCCATGGCTAAAGACGGCATTTTCTTTGGTCAATTGGCTAAAATCCATCCCCGCTTCAAAACGCCGGTCAATGCAATGGCACTACAAGCCATTTGGGCAGTAGCCTTGCTCTTATTTTGGGGTACGTTCCACGATCTAATCACCTATGTTACCTTCATGGACATTGCTTTCATGGCTTTAGCAGGTGCAGCAGTATATATTTTGAGAAGAAAAAAACCGGAGCTCAATCGGCCATACAAAACATGGGGCTACCCAATCATCCCATTCATCTTCATATTCGTCTCTACTGCCTTTGTTATCAATACCCTAATCAATCGACCTGAGCAAGCCATCGCCGGTTTGATTTTATTAGCTATAGGAATATTGGCTTATATTTTCTTCAAGAGACGTGCATCCTAAGATGAAAAGGCTGATATTACAGCCTAATTTTATAACTCAATGAAACTTCTTCGACTCCATGGTGATTGAAAAAATAAAAAGCCTTGCCTCCCAGTACCACAAAGACACCGTCCAAATCAGACGTCACCTCCACCAATATCCCGAACTTTCCTTCGAAGAAAAGGAAACCAGCAATTTTATCGCCCAGCAACTCGAACAGATGGGCATCGCTCACCAAAGAGGCATAGCCGACAACGGCATTGTGGCACTCATCAAAGGCCAACAAGCGGATAGCAGGGTAGTGGCCTTACGTGCAGACATGGACGCCCTGCCTATCTTAGAAGAAAACGACATCAGCTATAAATCGAAGAATGAAGGCAAGATGCATGCCTGTGGTCACGACGTGCACACTGCTTCTTTACTCGGTGCCGCCCGTATTCTCAATGAATTGAAAAATGATATTTACGGAACCTACAAATTGATTTTTCAACCCGGAGAAGAAAAGCTACCTGGTGGTGCATCTTTGATGATTAAAGAAGGAGTTTTGAAAAACCCAACACCTGCATCCATTATTGGTCAGCATGTGCATCCACCGCTGGAAGTAGGGAAAGTAGGTTTTCGTCCTGGTGTGTATATGGCTTCTGCCGATGAGTTATACATTACGGTAAAAGGAAAAGGAGGGCATGCTGCTCTGCCACATAATGCGGTGGATACCATCCTAATTACCGCGCATATCATTATTGCCCTACAACAAATTGTGAGCAGAAATGCAGATCCGACCCTACCTGCCGTTTTGACCATCGGTAAAATCAACTCCACCGGAGGAGCTACCAATATCATTCCTGCAGAAGTAAAACTTCAAGGCACTTTCCGTACCCTCAACGAAGACTTCCGCTTCAAAGCTCATGAATTGATGAAAAACATGGCCGAACAAATAGCTGCATCTATGGGTGGTTCTTGTGATTTCCAGGTAATGGTAGGTTATCCTTTCTTAAAAAATGATGAAGTGCTTACTCAAAAAGCGAGGGCTGTCGCTGTAGAATATTTGGGAGAAGAAAATGTAGTCGACCTAAATATCAGGATGACTGCTGAAGATTTTGCTTATTACTCGCAGGAAATTCCGGCTTGTTTTTATCGCCTTGGGACGGGTAATGTGGCAAAGGGTACAACGGTTCCTGTACACAATAGTAAGTTTAATGTGGATGAAGATGGCTTGGAAATTGGAGTGGGATTGATGGCGATGCTAGCTGCTAAGGTTGACCGGAATTAATTCCGGCTAACTTTTGTTTATGTAAAGGTTTTATGATTTGAAAGTGAT
>JBCBCD010000270.1:0-8096 GCA_038530915.1 Bacteroidota bacterium | reverse complement strand
TCCATTTTCTAAATCTATTTTGAAGGCACTTGTCTATCGTTTTGTAGCGGATTAGCGCATTCTTGTTTTGAGCCATATGAGTGAGGTAATAGGTTTTCTTTTCCGCGTTGCGGAAAAGAAAACTACCAAAAAAATCCTACTACGCAAAATTATTGCGTAGATAGTATTCACTTTTGTATTGTAATCAAAGAAAAGATCATGAAAGAGCAAAAAGTAAATGGAAACACATTGATTGATTTAGGGTACCAACCTGATAAATGGTTCAAAGAAGCCATTACACACATCAATGATCATCAACTTTCAGGGGATGCAATGTTGGCGTATTTAGAACAATTCAAGTCTGAACCTGTGATTGAACTTCACAAAGAACCAGTTGAGTTCGCAGTAAATATTAAGGCTGAAAATGAGTTGGAAGAAAATAATGTTGATGCAGTTATCAAAACTATGAAGGAAGTTATGAAGACTCCCACCGTGGTGAATGGTGCTGTGATGCCTGATGCCTGTCCTACCGGGCCAGTTGGAACTATTCCTGTAGGTGGTGTGGTTGCAGCAAAAAATGCCATTCATCCCGGAATGCATAGTGCAGACATCTGCTGTTCAGTAATGTTGACTGACTTTGGAAAGGTAGATCCAAAATTATTATTGGATGCTGCACAAAAGGCGACTCATTTCGGACCTGGAGGTAGAGATCGATCCAATCAATATCGTTTTCCTTCTGATTTACTCCAAGCTTTTGAGGGGAATAGCATGCTGAATAATAAACCAATGATACAAGCAGCCCGGAAACATTTGGGTACTCAAGGAGATGGTAATCACTTTTTGTTTGTGGGGCAATCCAAAATGACGGGAAATACGATGGTGGTTACTCATCATGGCTCAAGAGCTCCTGGTGCCATATTGTTTAAGAAAGCCATGCAGATTGCAGAGCGATTTAGAAAACAATTATCTCCAGAAACTTTAAAGCAGAATGCCTGGATTCCTTTTGATACAGATGAGGGAGAAGAGTATTGGGCAGCACTTCAGGTTATCAGGTTATGGACCAAAGAGAATCACAGCTGTATTCACAATGAGATTGCTAAAGACCTGAATATAAACATAGAAAATAGATTTTGGAATGAGCACAATTTTGTGTTCCGAGAAGATGATGTGTTTTTTCATGCAAAAGGCGCAACACCAATAAGCAAGTCTTTTTTACCGGAAGATAATCATCTGAGGTTGATCCCATTAAACATGGCAGAACCTATTTTGATAGTCGAAGGTGAGGCGACTTCTACCAACCTGGGATTTGCTCCACATGGAGCAGGAAGGAATGTAAGTAGAACCCAGCATAAAAAGTCAAAAGAGCACATGACAATTGAAGAAATATTCAAAGAAGAAACAGCTGGATTAGACATCAGATTCTATTCCAATGAAATCGATATCTCGGAATTGCCATCTGCTTACAAAAATGCAAGCACGGTAAGAAATCAAATGAAGAAATTTGGATTGGGAACCGTAGTGGATGAAGTACTTCCTTATGGGTCAATTATGGCAGGAGATTGGCAAAAAAATGCTCCGTGGAAGAAAAAGAAGCAAAAGTAGGTCCAAGACTTGATCTTTCAGATCAAGTCTTGACTAGTACAAACTATGAGGTTGTCAACTTATTCTTTTCAGCCCATTCTGTCCACGAACCATCGTATATCTTTTTACTTTCTCCATAGCCGATCTGAGCAGCTAACATAATAATACAGGCAGTAATTCCAGAACCACAACTAAACACCAACTCCTTTTCTCCCTTCAACTTTTCCATGAAAAGCTCATTCAATTCTTCCTTTGACTTGAACTTTCCATTGGACAAGACTTCCTGAAAATGAATATTGACTGAGTTTTCAATGCTGCCACTTTTCAAGTGCTTCCTTGGTTCACTTTCCGTTCCATTGAATCTGCCGTTTGATCTGGCATCAACGATGGTGAAATCCTTCTGTTTGATATTTTCTTTGACTTGTTGGAATCCAATGACCAAATCCTTGTCAAAATTTGCTTTGAAATTGCCACTTTCAAACTCTTCCAAATATTGGTCAGTAATTGGAAAGCCTTCTTCCATCCAGTTTGGAAGGCCACCATCCAGAACGGCTATATTTTTATGTCCCATGACATTGAACAACCACCAAACCCTGGGACTTAGATAAATACCACGCTTATCAAACACGATGATTTCTGAATCCTTGTTAATTCCTATTTTTTGACATTCCAATTCGAACTCCTCTGGTTGGGGTACCGTATTTGGGAATGGGTTTGATTTGTCTCGAAAAACATTTTTTAAATCAAATTTCCGGGCAGAAGGTATAGTCACTACAGCTTTCTCATTTTGAGATTCGTCTGTATTGGCATCCATACTTGCATCTAGGAGTACAAGATTGGGGTTATCTAAATTCTTATTAAGCCATTCGGCTGAAACTATTTCTTTCAATTTCACTAGTTTTTTGTTTGAAGCAACTGAATAAAATAATACTTAAGTGCGTATTATTTTATATTTAAGCATGCTCTAATATCAATTCTTCAAAAATAGCATTTCCTTCTTTATTCTGCACATGTTTTGAGTCGTCCAGTAATAATGAATATTTCAAATTAGCAAACAATTGCTTTGCCCTTTTGAGCATGCTTTTACCTGGAAACAACAAATCTTTATTGGCAGCAATAATAGTGATAGGAGTTTTAATTTTTTGAGCTTCCTTTTTACTGATTACCGGCACTGGTGTGAAATCCATATTAAAATGTAGAAACACTTTGGACAGAAATTTTATAGCAAATTCATCTCTATCCGTAAAAAGAGTCGATAAAAAGCTTTCGATATACTTAATATTATGCGTTTTCATATATCGCTTCATTGGAATGAAAATTTTGATCAGTGCAATTAAAGGATTGCCATTTACAATGTAGGCAGGAGAAGCCAAAAATGCTTCTTTGATTTTTTCAGCTCGATGCGCAAGTGTTTTTAAAATAACAAGTCCCCCCAAAGAAAAGCCAGCTAAAATGACATTATCTATTGCTAGTTTTTCAAAAACCTCATTCATCCACTTGCCATAAGAATCATCTTTCATGCTGAGTCTGTTCTCGGCACTTTTGTTGGGTTGAGCAAGAACATCAATGGCAAACACCTGATATTTAGACCTCAAGTTGGGATAACATTCCAAACCAACAGGAGCGCAACCGTTAGAACCATGCACTAAAACAAGCGGTGGATTGGATGAATCTCCAGTACTTATGATATGTGTTTTTCCAAATGAAGTTTCTATATAAAAAGACTCGTAAGGAATACTTAGCTCCGCTAATTTTTGATCATATAATTCTAAAACTTCTTTTTTACCTATTTCAGATTTAAATAATGCAGCCATAATTGTATTTTAGGACAAATTTACTAATTAATTTAAATTAGGACAAGTTTACTAATGAAAAATACAAAGCAAAAAATCCTTAATACTTCAAGAAGGCTTTTTAATGATATGGGATTTGGCCAGGTGACCATCAGAATGATTGCTTCAGAATTGAACATGAGTTCAGGAAACCTGAATTATCACTTTAAAAAACGAGAAGACATTTTAAAGGCCCTGTATTTTGAAATGGTGGAAGTTTTTGACAGGAGGATTCAAGTGCTGGATGCCCCAAAAGTCTCTTTGCAGTTTATGCAAGCTAATATCACGACTAGTATGGAGCGAATGCTTGAGTATCGATTCTTTTGGACGGATCTGTACTTTTTGCTAAAATCTAACCCTGAGTTAAGTGCACATTTTACAAAAGCAAAGGAAGAAAGAATAAATGGTTATAAAGCTGTATTTGCCTCTTTAATTCATCAAAACATCTTACAAAAGCCTTCTTTTCCAAAGGAATATCTTTTCCTTGCTCATAGAATGATAGATTACAGCAATACTTGGCTATATGCATCTGAACTTTACGACAATAATAAAACCCATGATGAAATCATCCAACTGGCGTCTTTTCAGCTTTTATCCATGTTGTATCCCAATTTAACAAGCATGGGACAAGAAGAATTCAAAAGTCTTTATTCTGGTTTTATTTCGGTGTAGGGTGTAGGGTGTAGGGTGTAGGGTGTAGGGTGTAGGGTGTAGGGTGTAGGGTAAAATGCATTTTTTAATCACAAATCGTTTTGGACAAAAAAAATGGGAGCTTATTATAGTCATTATAAGATTAGGTTTAAAGATGAGAAACACAGTGACTTTTTGAATAAATTATTTTTGGACTTCCAAGATTTTAAATTCCCTGAAATCCTAAATGAAGAAAATCCACTTGCAGAACTGTTTAATACCAACAATTATGCAAAAATTAAACATGCTTTAGCATTTGCTTGGTGTTGCAAAGGTGAAGGCTTAGCAATAGAAAATTTTCAGCAGGATGAGAGGTTTTTTGAACTTGAAATTTATGGTGGAAGTGATATGGTTATGATGGAAGAATTAATTTTTAATGCATCTTACCACTGGGGAGTTGAAAATTATATGGAATTACAATCAACAACAAGAGCAAATGGCTTAAATTTTAAGTGGATAAAAAATAGTACAGCATTTCAGTATTACGATGACCAGTCTGAAAATTCTGAAGAATTGAATTTAAACAACGGTTTTGATTATTGTTTTAACTATGTAGATAAGCTTGTAAAAAAAGACAAGTTTGAAACATCCGAAATTAAAGTTCGACTACCAGACGAATTAGAGTTTCTAAGAGATTTAAAAGTTTATCCTGATTTCTTAGCTCTCATAGAAGTATCGAACAAGAAATGGGAAATTGAACAAGAAAAAAATCGACAAAGAGTACCGATTAACAATAATTATAAGCTTTCAAAGCAACAAGTAGGATTTGGAATCCGTGCGTTATTTAAAAGGAATAAAAAGAAATAACATAAAGCTTCCCCTGGTACCTTTCACTTCTTCATGAATTTTATTGGTGGTCCTTTTCCATGTTTCAATGAAAAGTTCGAAGTTTTCTGGCTTTACTCTCCAACTGTATATAATTCGTATCATGTTGCTAGTCTTTCTTTTGTTTGTTATGTTGTATTTTAGTTGATACTACATTTACCCAAAGTCGAACTATATTCTTTTTGCTGCTTCGAAGAGCTTTCCATTTTCATAAATGTTTAGCATTTCAATTTTATTCCCCGATTTAGTAAACTCATACTGAACATTCTCATATTTAAAGTAGAACATATTGTCTGCTTCAGGAAAGAGCTCAGTATTCCAACCTGGTTTTCCATCCGTTATATCAGTTGCTCTAAGTAGTTTGCCTTCTTTTTTGATATTAACTATTCTGTCTGGCAGTTCATAATCTCCAACGTATTCATCCAAGGTCTCATCAGGCAATTCAATCTCAGCTAGCGGTTGATGATCATAACTTATGATCCGTGTTAATTTCCATTCTTCATTTTCCAGTTTCCATAAAGCAGTCATTTTACCGCTTCCTACTACTTTTTCAGTTCCATCATTGATTTGTAGGTAGAAAACATGATCACAATGCTCAAGTGCACCATAGTTATCCATAGGAAAAACCTTCATTGTACCTTTGGTTAGTTCTCTTCTTAAAGGCTGTCTTCTCCTTTGTTCTTCGCCACAAAAAATAGCCATATCAGCCATTTCATCTTCTTTAGACGCAGTAAATCCGCCTTTGTCGTGGAAAAACTCAAAATCTTCTGATAAAAAGGAAGCGTATTTAGCTAAATCACATGCATTTTGAGCGGAGAAATAGAGCCTGTCCATTTTTGCAATGGTTTTGAAAAGCTCAGTTGATTGTTCTACTGCTTCTGGTTCTGTTTTTTCTATACTTACGTCAGCTTGTTGTTGTACACAAGAGGTTAAGAGGATTGCAAAGGCACTCAGGAAAACTAATTTGTTCATCTTTTAATGGTTTGATTGCGATAATATCTTTGATGTGAAGCTTCATCATTAATATTGATGCAAAAAGGCCTTATCATCCCCCATACTAAAAGATCATTAAGGTACGATTCACTTAAGTCTTTAACAGAGTAAACCTAGATAATTGAGCTTAATTTTTGCTTATTGCTAATGTCCCTTATGTAGGTTATAGTCATTTTTTATACATCTCAGTCATCGATCTATTGTAAGTTGCGTTTTTCCAATTCTTTTTGTAGAGCTTCATATCTCTTTGGTTTCTTCAAGAAAATATAAATCAAATACAAAGGAATTAAGGTGAACAAACTCCAAGCATTTGTGAAGAGACTAAAAATTATTATTCCTCCTAAAAACCCAATAAAAAATGCATCTAAGAAGGGTGACGGTTTCATGTTTTTTGCTTTCTCAAGCAGTTCTTCGTCCGTTAATTGAGTTAGTTCTTTTTGGTCCATTTGATATAATTTTTCTTTATTTTTTGCATTTTCCTGTTATTACTTACGCAACTTAGTTTTTCATAAATTCGATTAGATTATCTAATACTTTCGTTGACAATCTTCCCTGCGCTTCTTTTGTCCAACCAGAAACAACTTCTGTTGAAATGATATTTTCAAACTTATCAAACTCTCTTTTGTATTGTCCAAGTCCATCGCCATCAAAAATCGCGTAATTAGTTGGGTCTGATATCCATTTTTCGAATGCTGCTTTGTCGAATGTTAGTCCAAGTGAAGTATTTATAAGTATTTTACCACTGCCAAATCTTGCAAATTCAGCTTTGTTCATAATTGTGGTATTCCTGGGTAGATGAAGAGATATAATTTCAGATGATTCTAATAGCTCATTCAATGACATATAACCAAACCCATCTTTTTCAGCCTGTGGTTTTCTACTTCTATTGTAATAGCAAACCTTAGCACCAAATGCCTGCAATCTGTCCGCTAACATTTTTCCTGTAGCTCCCATTCCGATAATACCTACTTTTCTTTCTGTTAATTCAACCGCTTCTTTTCGCCATTGTTGTTTTCCAATACCTTTTAAAAGTCTAATCAATTCTGAAATAATAAACTCAGCCAGGCCTTCGTCTCCATAATCTCTTACCCCTTTAACAGTGATCCCGTGTTTATCAGCATATTCAATATCAACATTAGCTGAATTCTTATCATATAAGCTGCAACACATTCCCACATATTTTAAGTCTTTTGCACAGCTAAGGACTTCAGCACTCAATGGTGTTCTCCAAGAAACAAAGACACCATCTGCATCTTCTATCCTTTTTGCAGCTTCTTCAGAAGTTGGTAAATCATTATAAATTTTAATTGGGTTTTCTGAATACTCACTTAGCTTTTCTAAGGTCCAGTTTTCTAAACCAGTTTTGTCTACTATAACTATTTGTTTAAACATACTCTAAGAACATTAACAGTTATCTAAGGTTCTGAGTAATCTGAGCATTTCATTTATTTGGCTTGTCTACGAGTCAGGGTAGCTGTCGAAGTTGCGACAACGCATATCGTCTTCTATTTTTAAAAATTCATTACTAATAATTTCTTTTAACATTATCTCTTTCGCCTCATACAAGGTTAGTGTTTTCATGTTAATGCTTTGTTTTTTATGGTGTATAGTAAGCAAAAACGATCGTCACAACTGAAAGGAGGGAGTGGACGGGTGTGCAATATTATTTACCATCATCTCTTTTATTTTTCCTTCTTATACTTGTCTAAATCAATGTATTTTAACTTCATGAAGGTTTTGTCAAGATGCTGAAAATCTTTATCTGTAGTAATCAATACCATATCAAATACACTAGCTGTAGCCGCTATCCACAAGTCATTCTTCCCCATATTTCTTGAACTTGTTCCTAAGGGATTTCCCTCTAGTTTTCCCTGACTATAGGCATCAATATCTCCATATCGTTCAATTATCTCTTTTATATTGGTATCAATAGTGAACAATTTTTCCACCAATTTCTCAATTCGCTGTTTACGTCTATTTCCATAGTTAAATCGTTTTGCAAGAGAATTTAACTCCCCTAAGGTTACTACAGAAATGGCTATGTTATTATCTCCATTGAAAATTTGAAATTCTGCTTCTATTTTATCAGCAATTTCAGATTCCCGACTATAGATCACCAATATGTTTGTATCTAACAAATAGTCCACAATTATTCTATTTAGTAATGGTCAAAGAATAACTTATCGATTTGGATCT